>CAUQCZ010000029.1:0-10003 GCA_963516335.1 uncultured Campylobacter sp.
CGATTAGCTTCGCGCTATATCCTCTTATCTGCGACGAATACGCGCTTTTGCGCACAGCGGTGAGCTTTGGCGAGGGCTACGGGCCAAAGCTCGTTAAGAAAAAGAGCGCGGTTTTAAAGCGAAATTTCAAAGTCGCGCTAAGCGGCAAACACACGACCAATGCTCTGCTTTTTCGCATGGCATACCCGCAGGCGCGCATAGTTTATAAAAATTTTCTCGACATCGAGGGTGCGGTCTTAAGCGGCGAAGTGGACGCGGGCGTGCTGATACATGAAAGCATTCTTGACTTTTCGGACGAGCTTTGCGTGGAGCGCGAGATCTGGGATATCTGGAGCGAGCTAGCGGGCGAAAATCTGCCTCTGCCGCTAGGCGGTATGGCGGTTCGCCGCAGCCTGCCGATAACGGATGCCATCGAGTGCGAGCGCGTGCTAACGGAGGGCGTACGCATCGCCACTGCGCATAAGCCCTTTTTGTCGCACATGCTGATGGAGCGAAACCTCATCCGCGTTGATAAAGAAAAGCTAAAAACCTACCTAAATCTCTACGCAAATGGCAACTCCATCTCGATGAACGAAACGCAGCTAAAGGCCGTAAACAGGCTTTTTGCGCTTGGCTACGAGCGGGGATTTTACCCGCTGCCTATCGATGCGAAAAACTACCTCGTGCCGACCGAGTACAACAATATAAGGTTTAGCTAATGCAATCAACCCTCATAGAACTCGGCATCGAAACCTTTAAGATCGCGCTTTATCTAAGCTTCCCGATGCTACTGGCTGGCCTATCGGCGGGCCTTATCATCAGTATATTTCAGGCCACGACGCAGATAAACGAGATGACGCTAAGCTTCGTGCCAAAGATCATTTTAGTCGTCGTCGTAATTATATTTTTGATGCCGTGGATGGTCTCGATGATGGTCGATTTCACGACGCGCATGATAGAGTTTATCCCAAATTTCGTGCAATGACGCAGCTTATAGACTTTTCCAAATTTAGCTCGGTGCGAGTGGGCGGCGTGCACGAGGTGGCGGTGCTAGAAAGCATTGAAGACGCGCTAAAGCCGGAATTTGCCGGCCGCGTGATGATAGGCAGCGCGAACAACCTACTCGTTTCGCCAAACCCGCCCGCGATGATGATGCTAGGCGGAGCGTTTGATTATATAAATTTGAGCGGCGACGTGCTTAGTATCGGTGCTGCGACGAAGTCGGGCAAAATTTACAACTTCGCCAAAAAGCAGGGTATCGGCGGATTTGAGTTTTTGCAAAATATCCCCGGCACGCTTGGTGGACTAATAAAAATGAACGCGGGGCTTTGCGGCGTTAGTATCAGCGACGACCTACTCGCGGTGCGGCTGGGACGCGGCTGGGTAGAGCGCGAGAGGATAAGCTTTAGCTACCGCAAAAGCGGGATAGATGAGCCGATTTTGGGCGCCGAATTTAAAATTTCGCGCGAATTTGATGCGGCGCTCGCCGCCGATTTTGCCGCCAAGCGCGCAAATCAACCAAAGGGCGCTAGCTTTGGCAGCTGTTTCGTAAATCCGCCGGGCGACTACGCGGGCAGACTAATCGAAGCTGCCGGGCTAAAGGGTTACGCGATAGGCGGGGCTAAATTTAGCGAGCAGCATGCAAATTTCATCGTAAATTTTGGCGGCGCGAGCTTTGCGGACGTGACAGGACTCATAAATTTAGCCCGTGAGCGCGTTTTGGAGCAGTTTGGCGTCGAGCTAAAAACAGAAGTCGTGATACTCTAGACCTAGACTTACTAAAATAACACAAAAAATATCATTTAACTAAAAACGGTTTTTGATTAAGTTAAGTACGCCTAAATTTTTACTTCATTTAAGCCCGCAAAATGTCTATTCTTAAGTAAATATTTCTATTTATTTTTATAAAATAAAAAAATATTTTAAAACAAAGGATAAACAGTGACTTTTGGCGAATCCATAAAAAGTTGCCTTAACGGCTACGTAAAGTTTGACGGCAGAGCGCCTAGGTCGGAGTACTGGTGGTTTTTAGTCTTTATTTTTATAGTAGACGTAGTTGCGGTTTGCATAGACTTAAGTGCATCAACCATATATGAAAAATCAGAGCTTGTTTCTGCGCTTGCGAATTTAGCCCTTTTGTTACCAAACCTCGCAGTCTGCGTCAGAAGACTTCACGACCTAAACAAAAGCGGCTGGTGGGTGCTGCTCTCTTTTATTCCAATCATCGGCCCGATCGTTTTAATCGTATGGTTTGCTACGCGCGGTACGGTAGGGGCAAATAGCTTCGGCGAAGACCCGCTAGCGGCAGCTTAAAGAGGCTAAAAATATCCGCAAAAGGCGGCGCAAAGAAAAGACGAGTTATTTTATTTGCACGGGCAGCGTCTAGTTTTCGCCGCTTATAAAAAAAATTTACCGCCAAAGCTTAGCGCCGCTATGAAATTTTACGCACGCAAAGCAAATACAAAATGAAAAATCTTTTTATAAGCAACGAGCTGCGCGATATTTCGGTATGCGGCGAGAACTTCGGCGGAGCGATTTTTGACGGTTTGTCGGTTAGGGATGCGAAATTTATTCAGTGCGATTTTTCAAATGCGAGAATAGGCCTACGAAAAAACGTTAATTTTGAAAATACCGTTTTTCAAAAAGTAGATTTCCGTAGCGTCGGACAGGTAAATGCGGTTTACGATAATTGCAAATTTATCGGTTGCGATTTTCGCGGGACGAGATTAGACGACTTATCGACAAAATATTTCTCGTGTTTATTTGATAAATGCAAAATAACCGACCAAAAATTTTTAGTAAATAATTTTCAGAAAAATACGATTATCGGGAAAATATCCGAAGTCCAATTTATCGGCGGCAACCAAAGGTTGGGCAAGCTTGACGAGCTAAATTTAAACCTATCCGCCTGCAAAATCTCGTTTTTTAAATTTATAAATTGCGATATATCAAACATCGTTCCGCCCGACTTTTCTAATTATATATTTATAAAAAATTTAAAAACGAAAATCCAAAAAGCAAACGAAAAACTAGAGTTAGACGATTTGTCCGCGGTAAACAAAAAAACGATGGAAAGAAAGTTAAGGCATTTAGGCGGGCTGGATGCGTATTTGTTTAACGTAGAGGATGAAATTTACATCAACGGTTTAGAATTTACGGAAAAATTCTTTTTTTATTTAGGCGTGGATACGGCTTGTTTGTTAAAATAAATTTAAAGGCGTTTAACGATGAAATTTATTGGCGTAGATATAGATTTTTTAGATATTTATTCTAAAAATTTAGACGAAGAATACAAAAATTTTCACCTAAAAATGGCAGAAATTTTCGGTTTTCCGACCTTTTACGGCAAAAATCTCGCCGCTTTGATAGATTGCTTATCTGATTTAAGAACATTTGGAGACGAAGAGCCCATGACTCGCTACTCTTTGGGCGATGACGAATGCCTTTTATTAAACGTTAGAAATTTATCTAAAGCCTCAGACGATTTAAGGCGCAAATTTTTATTAGCCCTAGAAGCCGTAAATACGCGCTTATCGGCGGATAAAACGCCTACGATATTAGTAAATTTAACGAGCAAAGGATAGGCTTGCTGCAAGAGATAAGAACCAGCTGCGAACCGGCGGTAATCGGAGTTAGAAACGGCCTATATCAGACGGAATTTATAGACGCCAAATCCTTTTCCTCCAAAGACGTCAAAGAAAAATTTGCGGACGTTTTTACAAATCCGCTAAATTTATCCGCATTTAAAGACGAAGGCATTAAAGCGTTTGCGCTAAAACGAGCAAAACAAACCGATATCGTTTCTTGCGACTCGGGTATTTTTGATTTGGATTTTTTGATTTCGCAAAAGGCAGCAGACGTCATTAAATCCTTTAAGGTTAATCTGATAAAAGTACCCGTCGAAATCGGCGGCTGGAGTGGTAAATATTTCGCTATTAGCTTTCCCAAATACGGCGTTAATATCGTAAATTTTCCCGAGTCTATTTTCGTATATCAAGATTACGATAACGAGCAAGGAAAATTTATCGATATCGTAAGAAGCATTAACGCCCCAGACGAATATAGCGAACTAATGGCGCAAATCGCCCCTAGGAAAATATCGCTATCGCAAAAGGTAGAAGATAAGGCGTTTCATATAAACGGCATGGGACTGTTTTTCTCTCGCGCTATTTTGGACGCGTTTTTATCGGAGCAAATAAGCGGATTTAGCTTGCATGATACTTTCGTTTTAGATTAAATTTGCAGGCTTTTTGGGAGTTTGGCGACCGCGCGGCTTTGGCGCAAATTCGCCTTTGTTTAAATCATACTTTAATTTTGCCGCCCGTAGCCGAATTTCGCTCGCTTGCCTGGTTTTGCGTTTGCTGGGCGGTTAAATTTAGGACGTTAGGCTCGCTCATATTTGCCAAAAAACGTATCGGCGCGGCTTTGTTTTACCTTACTCTCTTTGGCGGGGCGCTCAAAACTCGGGTGCGCATTCGTCGCTTGCTTGAGCGCTTTTATCCGAATTTACGAGTTTATTTAAACCGCGAGCAGCCTTTGTGCTTAGCGTTTCGTTTGCGAGGTGGCTTTTGTCTTGGCCTTACCCACCCTGTCGTTTGCAAATTTGCGTCTAGTCGCCAGTAAAGTATTTTGCCGTAAATTTAGCCCAAATAACGCATCGTTAAGGCTGCTAAAATGGGCGCCAAACTAAGCACGGCCGTTAGTTTATATAGCCGCAAAGCTCCCGCGCAGCGACTTTTCATATCGCGGATTTTAGGCGGCTTGCTAGCTAAATTTAGCGCCGCAAGCGCCGCGTCAAATTCGCCCTGCCCCAGTCTCTCATCCGCAAAATCCCTAAAAATAAGCATATCAAAATGCAGCCTAACGTGCAGATAAAATAACACCGCAAAAGCCGCCAAAAAGCCCGCAATCACGGCAAAATGAGTAAAAATCGTAAGGTAGACGGCTAGCTGAAGTAAATTTAACAAGAAAAACAGCCTATGCGTCGCTAAAAATCTAGCCGTAACCAGCGCCAAGACTCTATCGTCCGCCGTTTGGCGGCATTCGTGCTCCCCGCCTTGCGCCGCTTTTTCGTTTTTCTCCGCATTCGTCATTTTCTCTCCTCATTTTGGGCGTTTAGTTAAATTTTCGTTCGTTTTCGCCGAGAATTTTGCAATGCCGCTTGTTTCTAGCCTTCAGATTTTTTAAATTTGATCCCTCAAGCCGGACTTGATCAAATTTGGCCTGCGCCTATTTCGCGCTTAAATTTGCCGCTTCTTTACTCCGCTTTCAAATTTCGCGGGCTTCTGCGGCTAGCCGCGCTATCCGCTCACGCAGCGAGCTAGCGACTGCGATCTTTTCGCGGCGAGATTTTAGCAAATTTAGCGCCTCGTCAAATCCTAGTCCCGCGTAAATCACCAGCCAAGCAAGCAGCACCGACGCGCTCCTGCCGTAGCCCAGCGCGCAGCACACCAGCACCTTTTTGCCGTTCTCGGCGGCTCGTTCATTTGAGCCCGTGAGAGTTTGCTTAGCCTCGGCGATCTTACTTTCATTTGCCGCGCCACGCGTTTGCAAATTTACCCGCGCGTCCGCTTGCCTGTGAAATTTCAAATTTCGCTCGCTCGCGTAGCCGTTTGCCTCGGCGCCAAAATTTGATCCTAACTCTGCCGTCATTTGCGGTAAATTTGCGCCGCCGCAAAGAGTCGTTTTTACTAGCCGCTCAAGCTCGTCCGCGCCGCATTTTAGCTCGTCCGCGCCGGGCGTTATCATATCTAGCATAGGTAGGCTCGCGTAAATTTGAGCGCCGCCGGGCCGCACAAACTCGGCCGCGCAGTCTAGCACCGCGTCAAATTTGCGCGCCGCCTTAACCGAGCCTAGATAGAGCCCGGGCAAAATCTCGTCTGAAAGCCGGCGTCCGCGTAGCCAAAAGAGCGCATTTAGCCGCGCTACGCAAAGATAGGGAAAAAGTAAGGCTTTAGCCGCGGCGGCGTGACGGCCTTGCCTGTTTTTAGCAAAAACCCCCGCACCCAAAAACGCGTAACCGCAGGCAACCAGCGCGAAACTAAGGCTCGCCCACGATAGCCACAGCATCCACGAGCTCCAAATTTGAGCTCCTAAAATCGCCACAAAAAGCGTCAAAAACGCAAGTCCTAGATACAGAGCCGCCCATTTGTAGCGTGCAGCCTCCGTGGCCACGGCAAATCTAAGCGGCTCGCCCTCTATCGGACGAACGAGTAGGACGAAGCAGCCCGCAGCTAGCCCCGTCGGAATGTCGATAAAATGGTGCTGATACGTGGTCAGCACGCTAAGGCCGATGAGCGCAAACCACGCGACAAGCGCCGCCTTAAGCCAAATCGCGCGCGCCTTGCGAAGGTAAAATGCGCCCACCACGACGCAAAGTATGATATGCAGCGACGGGGCTTGATTAAACGGGAGGTCAAAGGCAGCGAGGCTTGAGAACAAAAAGCCGCTAAGGCCTGAAACTGCGGGCTTTTCCCACGACATTTGCAGAGGAAAAATGATAAAAAATAGCGTCGCAATGAGCTGCGCGGCGAGTAGCTGCGTAACGTAACGCGCGAGCTCCCCGGCACCCTTGCAGAGGAAAAATCCAAGCGCGTAGAGCAAATTTAGCGACCAATACGGCACGATGCTCCACGCCCAAAACGGCACCGCACGCTCCCAGGCAAAATAGATCTCTGGAACGTTTGCGCGAGCGCTCGCGAGGGCGTTTGTAGCGCCGTAGCTAGCATAAAATATCGCGGCAACGACGACTAGCGCGGCTAGCTGCGATAAAAACAATTTCGTTTTCATTTTTGCCTTTTTTGCTAATTCTATCAAATTTTATCGGATTTGCGCTTTGGCGGCTTAATGGGCCGAGATCGTTTGCTTGACGCAAATTTGTAAATTTTACTCGCCGAGACCCGTATCTTTAAGGTGCTAAATTTGAATTAGTCAAATTTATCGTTATGAATTAAACTTTTTGTGCAAGTCAATCTTTCTTGTTAAGGGGGAAGGGGCTTGAATTACGAGGTCGCTCCCTTCCCCCTTAACGATCCCCTATCACCTACAACGTGAGATGTTGCTGCACTGCGTGCAGGTTTAAATTTGACGCTTTCGCGTCGCAGATTTAAATTTACGTTTTCAGGGTGCAGGTTTCGCCGAATAAAATTTGCAAATTTGACTTCAAATTTGAGCGTAAAACGATAAGGCGAAGTATCGTGAGATGATTTTAAATGTTTTGAAGTAAATTTCGTCCCAAGACTAGACATGTAGTCTGTCGCAGGGCGAAATTTACGAAATCATTTAAAAGCACTCACGAGACAAGCCGCTTTTAAATTTTAACGGCCAAACTCACGCTAAATATCCCATCCCCATCTATCCACTCTCTTACTTTTTTAAATCCCGCATTCGCCACAAGCTGATCCATCTCGGCTTGGCTGCGGCGGCGCATGATCCATGCCGCGCCCTGCCTGTGGCTAGATAGAGCGCGCGCGATCATCTCGAGCTGCGGGTGCCACGGCTGGTTGGTGTAGATGAGGTAGCCGCCGCTTTTTACGCTGCTTGAAAAGCCTTGTAGCGCGGTGCGTACGACCGAGTTATCAGGAAAGAGCTCAAACAGTCCCGACACGACGCCTAGCGTATATGCGTCCTGCAGACCCTCGTAGCTAGCGGCATCAAACGCATTTGCCTGCGTAAAGCTCGCGATGTCCTGTAGCCCGCGCTCTTTTATCATTTCGCTGCCGGCTTTTACGTTTATGTCGCTGTAATCGCGCAGCGTTATGCGCTCAAATTTGTGCCCCTGCGCGGCGTCTAGTATGTATCTGCCGTGCCCCGAGGCGATGTCTAGCAGTCGTAGCGGCTCGCCTCGCTCCTGTAGCTTTGCTACGGCTTGGTCGATAGCTAGCTTGATATTTCGCTTGCGCTCCCTGATGCCGCGCCAGCCGATGGCGTTTAGGTAAAATTTGTCGATAAATTTGAAAAATTTATTCGCCCCTTGCGGTTCGTTTCGATAGACGTAGTCAAGCGTACTGCCGCTATCGTAGCCGGTATTTTCGCCCACTTTTAGCCCGCCGACCCACGGCGAAACGGCTTGCATAAATATCCGCTGAAATTTAAACCGTAAATTTTTCAGGCTAAATCTCGGTAGCGGCGTAGCTAGCCTATCGGCCTCCTCGCGGCTAAAGCCATATTCGTCCGCGTGCGTGCAGTCCACCTCGCTAAAAGGCGCGCTAAACCTCTCGCCGACGAACTCGCGCACGATCTCAAACGCCCTCTCCCGCTCTCTCTCGCCCAGGGTATCGTGGTAAAATCCATCTAAAATCTCGCGCCTTTTTACGCGCGCGCCAAGAGCGTTGTAAAACTCGTGCTGCGGGGCGTGCTCCACGACCCAGTCATCGCCCGAGATCAGTAGCAGCGTAGGCGTCGTGATCGCGGCGGCATCCGAAACCACGCGCTGCGCCGCCTCGTAAAGCCCAAGCAGTATGCGCACCGAGATCGCGCGAGTGATGAGCGAGTCGGCGTCGTAGCTGGCTTGACGATCCTTGTCGTGCGTGAGATAGTGCGCCTTGACGTAGCTGTTTACGAAAAAATTTCCGCGGGCGCGGTAGATCGCCTTTAGACCCGTCCTAGCAAACGGCACGTAAAGCTTCACGCTAAACGCCGGACTAGCTAGCACCGCGCAGCGAACGCGCACAGCGTAGTCGTGCAGCCACGCCGAGACCAGCACCGCGCCCACGCTCTGGGCTATCACGGCTAGATTTTGCGTCTCGAAGCCAAATCTCTGCTCGATGTGCGCTACAAACTCGTCCACGTCGGCGATGAGGCGGCCGATACTCGGCGCGTCGCCCCGCTCGCCCTCGCTCCTGCCGTGTCCGCGCTGATCCCACGCAAAATAGCTCAAACTCTCGTCCGCTAGCCCGTCCGCTACGTGCGTCGTCCTGCCCGAGTGCTCGTGCCCGCGATGAAATATCGCTACGGCTTTGGCGTTTGGCGCGGCTTTAAATTTGAGATTTTGCTCGGCGTTTTCAGCTAGCTCTTTCTCGCTCAAATTTGACGCGCTGCATTTGCTAGTTTCGTTTAAATTTGAGTCCGAGTTTTTGTCGCTGTTTGGTAAATTTTGCTCGCCAGGTTTACCTTCGCCGCTTAAATTTAGCTTCATACTTTCATCCACGTTGCCTGCTTGCTCGCTAGTCAAATTTGACGTTTCGCTTGCGGCCTCGGCGCTCAAATTTGACCCGTCAAATTTGCCGTCCTCGCTCA
The DNA here is from genome assembly GCA_963516335.1 of uncultured Campylobacter sp. Taxonomy (GTDB): domain Bacteria; phylum Campylobacterota; class Campylobacteria; order Campylobacterales; family Campylobacteraceae; genus Campylobacter_A. Next base: position 9,217 of record CAUQCZ010000029.1, read on the forward strand.
AATTTACTTCATTTGCGCTCGGATTTTCGCATGCCACGTCGCTAGCTAGGCGGTATCTGTAAAATATCCTCGCCCCGTCGCTCGTTATAAAATAGCTCTCTTTAAACTCCATTTTTCGCCTTTCTTGCTTAAATTTATCGATTTTTACGCTTATTTTATCCTAAAATGCCCCGTTATCTCGTACTCGTTTAGCACATCCTCCTCCTGCGCGCCAAGCCCGATGTTGTGGATCACGAGCGGGGTTTTGCTAGCGGCAAATTTATCCGAAACTATGCCGATGTGCGGCCTGCCGTTATCCAGCCGCCACGTCACGATATCGCCCTCCTTAAACTCGCCCTTCGCCTCGTAACCCTTGCGTTTTAGATAGGTCGCGATGTTTGGTACGCGGCGATGATCGATATTTTTGTCGGTCTTTTTCGCGCCCCAGTTTTTTGGATAGGCGCTAAAATTCGCACTCATATCCTCGTGGATGAGCCGCTGCAGATCGATGTCCTGCCCGCGCAGCGCTCTAACGACGACGTCGGTGCAAACGCCCTTCATCATATCCACGTCGCCCATCGGGTAGGCTAGCCTCTCGTACGAAGGATCGTAAAACAGCGTCTGTCCGACCTGCGCTCTGGCATCTTGCACAAGCTTTTGGGCCGAAAATGCAAAGGCTAAATTTGCCGTTAGCGCTAAAAGTAAAATTTTGCTACCGATTTTCATCAAAACCTCACGCGTAAAAATATCTAACTATGTGAAAAAATATCGGCGCCGCAAAGCACAGCGAGTCCATACGGTCAAGCAT
>CAUQCZ010000030.1:0-9938 GCA_963516335.1 uncultured Campylobacter sp.
TTATTGTGCGGCTCGTCTATACAAATAACCAAAAAAGATGAAAATTTTGCATTCTTGCCGCCTAGGATGAGGCAGAAGAAAAATTTAGTGAGGAAAATCCCTAAAAGATTAAATACCGCAAAGCAAAGAGCAAGGCGCGTAACATACGAAGATAACGTAAAGATGTAGATGAGGTAAAAAGCCATAGGCGCTATAGCAAACCAAAATAGCCAGTTCCTGGGCTTTTTGCTAATCGTAAAAAACGGCTTATAAATAAATTTCCTTAAGTCGTCGCGTTTTGATACGAAAACTCTTTTGCCTTTTTCGTAAAATTCTATACTGCTATTTTTTATCTTTAAAACAGGTTGCTCCTTTTTATATCTATAAAATTCGCCTAATGCAAAAAATAGTATCATTAAAAGCATATATATACATCCCGTAACAATCCCTATGTCGTCAGTGTAATTATTGTTGTCGCATACGAATAAAGTAACAATAGCTCCGATTATAAACGGAGAAATCGATATTAAAACCTGATACGCTTCCTCGTAGTTTTTGAGAATTATCGGCTCTTTGTCATAATCCCTCGCAAATTTATTTGAGCCGGGATTTGTAAAATTTGGATTGTGAGGATTGTAGTTTAAATTTTGCGTTTGATTGTCTGCTGCGTTCAAATTTTGCTCCTTTAAATCATTGCTTCTTTAGCGTTTTGTCAATCGTTTTAGCGTGTAAAACCTAAAAATTATCGCTTTTTGCTAGTTGTAGGGCCTACTGACAACTCATCGCCGCTTTGCCCGCTCAAATCTACCCTCAAAGCGGGATAAATTTAGCTTAGCGACCTAAATTCAGCGTTAGATTTAGCGTCTTAAGACTGTTTAAATTTGCTATCCGCAACGCCTTAAATTTAAAGCTTTGATTTTAATACCGAGCCGCGTCGCCGACTTTAACCAAAAATGATTAAATTTGCCACCCGGTAAATCGTAAATTTAACCGCCGAGCCAAGCGGTCAAATTCAGCTGAGCAGCAGCTCAAATTTAACACCCTGAGTAAGCGGGCTCCGGCTTAAATTTACCGCACTTGCCAAACTTATTTTACTCAAATTCGGCATCAAATTTACCGCCGCGCTTAGCTCAAATTTACCTAAAACAGCCCCTTGAGCAGCCCTTTTATCGCATCTTTTTTAGCGTCTTTTTTCGCATCGCCCGTGGTGCCGTTTTCGTCGTCCTTTCCGAATTTCTTATCCAAAAACCTATCCAGCTCTTTGATCGCCTTGCCCTTTAGGTAGTCCGAGCCGATCGTGTATTTCGGGTTATCGCTAGTGCCTGTGACGGTGATGTCGATGTCGGTTTTTTCGTAGTTCATCTTGATCGGCACGTTTACGGCCTTGGTCGCCATGTCGTATTTGCCGCTAGTTACCCAGACGCGGCTTCTAGTCGCGTTCATATCGGCGTTAAAGTCGATGAGGTTTTTGTTTATCGTACCTTTTATTTTGCTGTTTTTGTAGATTTCGCTTGTTATGTCGCGTCCCGTGAAGGTCCTTACCTGCTCGGTAAAATCGGTCTTTGCAAGCTTGCCGTCATTTACGGCGACGTCAAATTTACCTTTTTGCGAGGCGAGATTATAATCCATCGTCATATCGCCGGTGCCGTCGTAGACGTGCGAGAGGCCCAAAAAGTCGGTGAGGCCTTTGGCGGTGAAGCTTTTTAAATTTGCGTTTAGGATATCGTCTTTTAAGACTGCTTTAAGATCGCCGTTAAAGAGCCGCGAATTTACGTTCGCGCTTAGCTTTTCGCCCGTTTTAGTCGCGTCGCCGATAACTAGCAAAGGCCCGTAAAGCGGCCTTCCGACCAAAAACTCGATCTCTTTTAACTCCCTTATGCTAAGCTCAAAATCCGCCTTTGCCGAGCCGCTTTCAAGCTCGTAGTCGCCTTTTAGATTTTTTAGCGCGATTAGGTTTTTGTTTGTGTTTGAGACGAGGTTTGCTGCTGCGTCAAATTTAGCCTTGCCGCCGTTTATAGCGACATCCGCGTTAGCGTCAAATTTCGTGCCGTTTGGGAAGCGTTTATCCAGCTCTTTTGCTACGACGACGCTATTTACTATTCCGTTTTTTACGTTAAATTTAGCCGTACCGCTGAGATTTTTCGGATCCAGTCCGCTTAGATTGACGGATCCGTCGATCACGGCGTCGGCGTAGTTTGGCAGCGCAGCCAGCGTAAATGCGTCTTTGAGCGAAAGCGCGCTTAAATTTGCCGTGAGTTTTTCGTTTTTGAGGATCGCATCTATCTTGCCACCTAGCGCGTTTGCGTTTAGATCTAGCTCGCTAAGCGCGCCCTTTGCGAGTTTTGCCGTGCCTTTGACGTCCACTTTACCTGATAACTTTTTGCCGATTAGCTCTTCAAATTTGCCCAGATCATCGATGCCCGCGTCAAATTTGACGTCCGCGTTTTTGTCGTCCAGTCCGTAAACGCCGCTTAGACTCTTTAGTTTTAAAAGCTCGGAGTTTAGCGAGGCGTTAAATTTGGCTTTCGAGCTTGCCACGTCGGCGTTTGCGTTTAGTTCAAAGGCTAGAGGTTTGCTTAAATTTATCTCCTTTGCGACCTGTTTTAGCTCGGACGGATTTAGCCGCGCTTTTTTTGTAGCGAGCTTGACAGAGCCGGAGATATTTTGCGTGTTGTGGACGTCGTTTAGCACCGCTTCGCCGCTGATCGTTCCGCCGACAAATGCCGGGAAAGCGGCGATTTTAACTAGTTCGTCAAGCTTTAGCGAGCTGATTTTGGCTATGAGTTTACCGCCGTTTAGCACCGCATCGACGTTACCGCCGAACCCTTCGATCTTGACGTCGAAGTTTTTTAGCTCGCCGGCGGTGGCGATGACGTTGCCGTTTGCTTTAAACGCGCCGCTAAGCTTTTGCTTGATGACGGGCTCAAATTTGGCCAGATCGTCCACGATGAGCTTGACGTCGCTGCTTAGGGTGTTTGAGTTTGGATCGTAGATCGTCTTGTCGCTGCCGATCGTCGCTAGCGGCGTGATCACCGCGCTTTTGGCGTTTACGATGCCATCTTTAACGTTGGCTACGATTTTGCCGTTTGCGGCGAAATTTGACGGCAGGGTGACGTTAAAATCCTTTGCGATGAGCGCGTCGTCGGTTTTGACATCCAAGATATCGATATTTGCGGTGCCGTTTGGCTTGCCGCCGCTTTCTACGATATTTGCGACGGCTGAGATTTTACCGCGCGCGTAGATAGGCTGGCCAGCTAGAGCTAGAGCTTTTTCGACCTGTAAATTTTTAGCGTCGAGCTTTAAAGAAAGCGGCTTGTAGTCCTTTAAATTTGCGTCAAAGCTAACGTTTGAGCCTAGCATTTGGCCTACTCCGCTAGCGGTGAAATCGCTAAATTTGCCCTTTGCGATGCCTGAGATTTTCATAGCTTCGCTTAGGTTGACGCCCAGGCTTTTTAGATCGCTAACGGCGACGTCGTATTTTAGGTCGAGGCTTTGAGAGAAAATCGAAAGCCCGCCGTTTATGTTCGCTGCGATCTCGCCGTTTACGTTAGCTACGATATCTACGCTCGTCGGACGGATCTGAAATTTGTCAAATTTGACGTCAAATCCGCTTTTTTCTTTAATCAAATTTTGGGCATACGGCTTAACCAAACCGTTGCCAAAATCCGTAAAGGCCGCAACATAAGCCGCGATAAGCAAAGCAAAAACCAGTCCGAGCAGAGCGCCTAAAATTTTCATCGTCTATCCTTTTAGATTTAGTTTAATTTTATTATGAAACTTGAGCCGATTATACTAAGACTTGTTAAGAATTTTAGCTAAATTATTGACAAATTCTAAAAATTTGACTATAATTTCATCACTCAAAACAAAAGAGTGCTAAAAAAGTAAAATCAAACCATAAAGGATGAATCATGAATTTTCAACCGTTAGGCAAACGAGTCTTAGTCGAGCGTCTCGAGGACGTCAAAACGACCGCTTCGGGCATCATTATACCCGATAATGCAAAAGAAAAACCTTTAAGCGGCAAGGTTTTGGCGGTATCAAGCGAGGTAGAAGGCGTGAGCGTGGGCGATAGCGTGGTTTTCGCTAAATACGGCGGCACCGAGGTTGTGCTTGATGGTAAAACATATTTGGTTTTAAAAATCGAAGATGTTTTAGGCGTTTTAAAATAATCTAAATTTAAAGGAAAAAAGATGGCAAAAGAGATATTTTTTTCAGACGAGGCTAGAAATAGACTATACGAAGGCGTTAGAAAACTAAACGACACGGTAAAAGTAACGATGGGGCCTCGCGGTAGAAACGTACTAGTGCAAAAAAGCTTCGGCGCTCCTGCGATCACCAAAGACGGCGTGAGCGTAGCTAAAGAGGTCGAGCTAAAAGATGCTCTAGAAAACATGGGCGCAGGCCTAGTAAAAGAAGTCGCTAGCAAAACAAACGACGAGGCTGGCGACGGTACGACTACAGCTACGGTTTTGGCGCACTCTATCTTTAAAGAGGGCTTAAGAAACATCACCGCAGGAGCAAATCCGGTCGAAGTAAAACGCGGTATGGATAAAGAGGCCGCAGCTATAATCGCTGAGCTAAAAAGCCTATCGCGCAAAGTAACCGATAAAAAAGAGATCGCGCAAGTAGCCACTATCTCGGCAAATTCAGACTCTGCTATCGGCGGACTGATCGCTGACGCGATGGAAAAAGTCGGCAAAGACGGCGTCATCACCGTCGAGGAAGCAAAATCTATCCACGACGAGCTAAACGTGGTCGAGGGCATGCAGTTTGACCGAGGATATCTAAGCCCGTACTTCATCACGAACGCCGAAAAGATGCAGGTCGAGCTAAGCAATCCGTTTATCTTACTATTTGATAAGAAGATTACAAATTTAAAAGACCTACTACCTGTACTTGAGCAGATTCAAAAAACAGGCAAACCGCTGCTAATCATCGCTGAAGATATCGAGGGTGAGGCGCTTGCGACACTAGTAGTAAACAAGCTTCGCGGCGTACTAAACATCTCTGCGGTTAAGGCTCCTGGCTTTGGCGATCGCAGAAAAGCGATGCTTGAAGATATCGCGATATTAACAGGCGGCGAAGTAGTGAGCGAAGAGCTAGGCAGAACCCTAGAAAGCGCCACTCTAAGCGACTTGGGCCAAGCTTCAAGCGTTATCATCGATAAAGACAACACGACTATCGTAAACGGCGCAGGCGAGAAATCGGCAATCGACGCTAGAATCATCCAGATAAAAGCTCAAATCGCAGAAACTACGAGCGACTACGACAAAGAAAAACTACAAGAGCGCCTAGCTAAGCTAAGCGGCGGCGTAGCGGTCATTAAAGTGGGCGCTGCTACCGAGACCGAGATGAAAGAGAAAAAAGACCGCGTGGACGACGCTCTAAGCGCGACTAAAGCGGCCGTAGAAGAGGGCATCGTGATCGGCGGCGGCGCTGCGTTTATCAAAGCTAGCGCAAAAGTAGATCTAAAACTAAGCGGCGACGAAGCTATAGGCGCAGATATCGTAAGACGCGCGCTAACCGCTCCGCTACGCCAGATCGCTGAAAACGCGGGATTTGACGCAGGCGTAGTAGCAAACTCAGTAAGCGTTAGCAAAGACGACAACTACGGCTTTAACGCGGCTACGGGCGAGTATGTAGATATGTTTAAAGCCGGTATCATCGACCCGGTCAAGGTTGAGCGCGTGGCTCTTCAAAACGCGGTCAGCGTGGCGAGCCTGCTTCTAACCACAGAAGCTACCATAAGCGAGCTAAAAGAGGATAAGCCGATGCCTGCGATGCCTGATATGAGTGGCATGGGCGGCATGGGCGGAATGATGTAATACGCCTTTATCTGCGGAGAGCTTTGGCTTTCCGCAGGATTTCTCGTAAAGACGACTCTTAAATTTACTAAAAATTTAAACCTACTTTAAATCTCCTATCGGCCGTAAATTTGACGAGATTTTAGGCTCAAGCGGCTAAAACGTCCAAAATATACGCATAAATTCCTACGTCTAAAAATGATTTAAAATTAATTATTATTTAACTGAAATTTGTATAAAATAGTTCCGAATCTAGCGTAAAGGCGATCTTTTAAGGCGGCTAAATTTAAATGGAAAATCCGAATTTGGCGAATGCTAGGCTGGAAAGAATGATTTAATGATAAAAAAAATACTAATAGTCTTTGGTACCAGACCGGAAGCCATAAAAATGGTACCCTTGGTAAAAGAATTTAAAAAATATAGCGAATTTGACGTCAAGGTTTGCGTCACGGCTCAACACAGACAGATGTTAGATCAAGTTCTTGAGATATTTGGCATAGTTCCCGATTATGATTTAGACATTATGCAAGCGGGGCAGGATCTGTACGATCTGTCGTCTAGGATTTTGCTAAAGATGAGAGATGTTTTAGGTGAGTTTAAACCGGATATAGTATTTGTTCACGGCGATACTACTACTGCTAGCATAGCTTCTTTGGCCGCTTTTTACAAGCAGATTAAAGTAGCTCACGTAGAGGCGGGGTTAAGAACGGGGGATATTTATTCGCCTTTTCCAGAGGAGATAAACAGACAGTTAGTCGATATAATCGCAAGCTATCACTTTGCCCCTACAAATTTATCGAAACAAAATCTCATAAAAGAAAATAAAAGTCCAAAAAATATCGTCGTAACCGGAAATACCGTCATTGACGCGCTTTTTTTGCTGCTTGATAGGATGCAAAAAGACAGCAGGCTAAAAGATAAAATTTTAACATCTTTAAATGCAAAATACGATACTAACCGCGGTAAAAAAATCATACTAGTAACCGGTCATAGAAGGGAAAATTTCGGCGATGGATTTATAAATATCTGCGAGGCTCTAAAGACCATAGCGATCAAAAATCCAAACGTCGATATAGTCTATCCCGTTCATCTAAATCCAAACGTCCAAGAGCCCGTAAAGAAAATTTTGTCCGGCATCGGTAACGTCCGCCTCATAGCGCCTCTAGAGTACGGCGAATTTGTTTATCTGATGAGCAAGGCGCATTTTATCATAACAGATAGCGGCGGGATACAAGAGGAAGCGCCAAGCCTCGGAAAGCCCGTGCTTGTAATGAGAAATACAACCGAAAGGCCCGAGGCTATAGAGGCCGGCTCGGTCAAACTCGTCGGCGTCGATAAGAAAAATATAGTATCGCAGGCTCAAATTTTACTCGACGACGACGAAATTTATCAAAAGATGTCTCAGTCGCGAAGTCCATACGGCGACGGTAAAGCTAGCGTTAAGATAGTAGAATTTATAAAAAATTTAAGATCGGAGAGATAATGATAAAAAATGTTTGCGTTATGGGGCTTGGCTATATAGGGCTGCCTACTGCGGCGCTTTTGGCAAACAAAGGCTACAAAGTGCGCGGCGTGGACGTAGTGCAAAGTACGGTAGATACGATAAATCAAGGAAAAATCCATATCGTAGAACCCGAGCTTGACGTATTCGTCAAAGGTGCGGTAAACAGCGGAAATTTAAGGGCAAGCTTGGAGCCTGATTTGGCCGATGTTTTTATCATAGCCGTGCCTACGCCCTTTTGCGACGGATACGTGCCCGATCTTAACTACGTAGTAAGTGCTAGCAAGTCTATAGCGCCCTTTGTTAGGGACGGCAATATTGTGATTTTAGAGTCGACATCGCCCGTGGGAACTACCGAAAAAATAGGCGAAATCCTCAAAGATAGTGGCGTGGATATCTCTAAAATTTACATCGCTCACTGCCCCGAAAGAGTACTGCCCGGTAAAATTTTAAAAGAACTCGTACAAAATGACAGAATCGTAGGCGGTTTAAATAAAGAAGCCGCAAAAAAAACGGCCGAATTTTATAAAACTTTCGTCGCGGGCGAGATTTTGCAAACCGACGCAAAAACCGCCGAGATGGCAAAGCTCACCGAAAACTCGTTTCGTGACGTAAATATCGCATTTGCAAACGAGCTTAGCGTCTTGTGCGATAAATTCGGCATCAACGTCTGGGAGCTTATCTCGCTAGCAAATCGCCATCCGCGCGTAAATATCCTAAATCCAGGTTGCGGCGTGGGCGGGCACTGTATAGCCGTCGATCCGTGGTTTATCGTGCATGCGGGCGGCGATGACGCAAGGCTTATCAAAACGGCTAGAGAGGTAAATAATCACAAAACGCAGTGGTCGATCGAAAAGATAAAAAACGCCGCTTTAAAATTTGAGCTAAAAAGCGGCAAAAAGCCTAAGATAGCCTGCATGGGGCTTGCGTTTAAACCCGATATAGACGATCTTAGAGAGTCGCCTGCGGTTTTTATTACTCGCGAATTAAAAAATCAAGGATTTGAAATTTTAGCCGTCGAGCCAAATATAAAATCACACAAGGATTTTGAGATAATAAACTACGAAAAAGCCGTAGATATCGCTGATATAGTCGTATTTTTGGTAGCGCATAAAGAATTTAAAGAACTAAAAATAGAAAAAGAAGTTTTGGATTTTTGTGGGATTTGTAAATGAGTTCTCAAAAAGTAATAGATAGAAATAATCATCTGAATTTTTTTAGATTGCTTTTTGCTTTACAAGTGGTATATATGCACTCTACAGAATGGCTAAAAATACCGCTTTTATGGGGGGGGCACGTGGATAAATTTCTTGGGTTATTTCCCGGCGTCCCGCTATTTTTTCTGGTTTCGGGATTTTTAATTACCGATAGTTATTTAAACAGCGGGAATTTAAAAGAGTATTTTATAAAAAGAGCGCTTAGGATATACCCGGCTCTATTCGTAAATATTTTAGTACTTGAGCTAGCTATGTACGTGGGCAAAAATTTTAATGATATCTCGGTATTAAAATACGTGGAATACTTCGTGCTCTATGCAATTACCGCCGCTTCAGGCATAGCAGGCTTTATAATCGGTATAAAAAACGATGCTTTATATAATTACAACGGCTTTTTTAGCTCTTATCCGAGCGGCGTTTTATGGACGCTTAGCGTCGAACTATCGTTTTATATCCTCCTTCCGTTTATTTTGTGTATTAGAAAAGTAATCGTAAGAAATTTATTGTTAGTTTTTCTATTTTTTATATCAATGATAATTCCTGCAATCGCCGATGAAAATTTCTACTCCGCTTCAAATTTAAATAAGCTTCTCGAGCTTATATGCTTGCCGTTTTTGTGGATATTTATCATCGGTATGGTTATACGGCTTTATTGGCTGGAGATAAAAAAATATCTCGTAGGCTACGGCTTATTTTATATTGCGTTCTATTTGATATTTTGTTTTGCTACTATAGAGTTTGGAAGCGGGCTTGGAGATTATAAAAAGGGCTTGGAAATTTCTACTGTATTTCAAATTTTCCTTTTAGCGCTAGCCATGTTTAGTATGGCTTTTTCTTATACAAATTTAAAGATGGCCAGAAGCACCGATCTCTCTTATAGTACATACCTTTATCATATGCTGATAGTTCAGATCTTAATTAGTCTGGGCTTTGGCGGCTCTTTATGGCTATATTTCATAGTGGTAGCCGCGACGCTTGTGGTAGCTTGCGTTTCTTGGAATTTTATAGAAAAGCCGGCACTAAAATTAAAACAAATAAAGGTTATAAAATGATACAAGCAATAGTAAAAAAGGGTAAAGTTTTAGCAGAGCAGATCCCTGCCCCAAACGTTTCAAAGGGATGCGTTCTTATAAAAGTAGTAAATAGCTGTATATCGGCGGGCACCGAGATAAGTGGCGTATCAAATAGCGGAAAGAGCCTGATTAGAAGGGCTTTGGAGCAGCCGGAGAACGTCAAAAAAGTCATCAGTATGATAAAATCAGACGGTATCGCAAACGCCTATGCTAAGGTAAAGGGCAAGCTTGATAGCGGAAATCCGACCGGCTATTCGCTTAGCGGCGTCGTCATAGCGGTCGGAGAGGGCGTTTCAAATTTTGAGATCGGTGAGCGCGTCGCCGCAGCCGGTGCAGGACTTGCGAACCACGCAGAATACGT
>CAUQCZ010000031.1:0-9876 GCA_963516335.1 uncultured Campylobacter sp.
TATTTAACATGGCCGGCGACTCTTATAATCTACGCAGGGGGCTGGGTATCTGGGTCTGCTACGAAGACGCAAAAACTAGAGCAATGAACGTAGGCGCTAGAAACGACGGAACCTTTGCGGCGCCTAAAAATTTGAATATAAAACTAAACGGCGAGACCATAGTAGCAACGGTAAATAGCGTAAGCGAGCTAGCTACGGCCATAAATCAAAGATATGGCAAAACGGGCGTAGAAGCTAGCGTCATAAACGGCAATCAACTGGTTCTAACCAACAGAAACAACCTAGGCACTACCGCAGCTAGCAGAAACATAAAAATGACCGTAAATAGCGGCGATACCATCGGCGGGGACTTTTTGACGACTAATATAATAACCGCATACCAATATACTTACAACAAAACCCGCGTAAGCGCGCAGCATACCTACGATGATTCTATGGCTAGAGAGGTAACGACTACTGAGGATTTGCGCGAAGCGATGCAAAAAGACGCTAGACTCTGGACCAACTACAAAGGAACAAGGATAGATAACGACGGAACCGGAAGACCGAAACAATCCGATTTTACAGCTGCGGCTTCTCTTAATGAAAACAAAAATGACGGCGTAGAAATAACCGTAAACGAACACGGTCAGTTTCAGGTAAAAAATCCTAGCGGAGACGCCTTTAACTCCGACGACGGAGACGCCACGGACGCAACTGGCGGCGGCACGACGAACAATACCAATACCGACGACAATGATAATAATATAAATTTAGCCGTCACGGGTCTAACCAATGCCGCCAACAACGTAACCGAAAACGTTAAATTTACGGCATCTATGGCTCCGCTCTCAGGTTCGTTAAGCTCCGGAGACGCCGCAAGGGTAACCGATAGCCTAAATATGGCGGCTCATAGCTCTAGCACCGATATCTACGATAGCCTAGGCACGAAACATAACGTCAAGATGGACTTCGTAAAACGCGGTTATACAGAAAACGGCGGAACGGAGTGGACGATGGTGATCCAGGTGGCCGAACCAAATCAAATAAGCACTACAGAGCCTAAAAACGTGATAACCGGTTACGTGAGATTTAACCCGGACGGCTCGCTAGCGACGTATAGTCCAGCTAGCATTACCTTCGGCGCGCAAAACGGCTCGTCTATCGGTCAGCATATCGAGCTAAAATTCGGTACTACGCAAACCACCGACGGACTAACCAGCACCGATAACAACTCAAGCACTTCCGACATCAGCCAAGACGGATACGCTAGCGGCGAGCTACACGGACTAAGGATAGACGGAGCAGGCACCCTCATAGGCTCTTTTACCAACGGTAGAAGCCTAGGACTCGCGCAAGTGGGCGTGGCTAAATTTGCAAATAATCAAGGCTTAGCCGGCGAGGGCGGAAATTTATTTTCTCGCACGGCAAACTCGGGCGACCCGATCATTGGCGCGGCTCAAACTGCCGGACGTGGTAAAATTTCGGCCTCGAGTCTTGAGATGAGTAACGTCGATCTATCTCGCTCGCTAACTCAGCTCATCGTCGTACAGCGCGGCTTCCAGGCTAACTCAAAGACGATAACTACGAGCGATGAAATGCTAAATACGCTGCTTCAGTTAAAATAAATTTACCTCATCGGCTCTCTTTTTGAGAGCCGAATTTATCTTTTTATAATTATTCTATCATTATAATCGCATTATGAACTACGAATAAAATTTGATCAAAGAACGGCTAAATATCGCAAAGCACGGAGTCGATTTTGAAGAAGCTAAAAGCGTATTTGCCGACGAATTTGCGTTAGTGCTTTTTGACGAAGATCATTCAAACGATGAAGAAAGATTTTTAATTTTAGGTATGAGTCAAAAGGAGAGAATTTTGCTCGTCGTACATTGTTACCGCGAAAACGAGACGATTAGAATAATCTCCTCAAGAAAAGCAACGAAAAACGAAGCCAAACAATATAAGGAGCGAAAATGAAAAAAGAATACGACTTCTCAAAAGCGATAAAAAATCCGTATGTAGACAAGCAGCTAAAAAAGCAAATTTCGATGAATATAAATGCAGAGACGATAGAATATTTTAAAAATATGGCGAATAAAAAAGGTGTACCGTACCAAACGCTCATCAATATTTTTTTAACCGACTGCATGAATAGAAAACTCGACATCGCAATCGTACAAGGGTAAATTTGTCCAGCTATTGGCTATAAAATCAAATTTTTATCGATTTTTAGCTAAATTTAGAGCTAAATTTAATCAAAAGAGACTAAATGCAAGTAACGCTTCTAAACTACACCCCGCTAAACATCTGCTCGCACGCTATCCGCACATGTTGGCAAAGCTTTGAAAAAGGCGATAACGGCGGCGAAAAAGACGTCGAGCTCATCGAGCGCGTCGGCAATAAATTTAAACACGCCAGCACGCTAGAGCACCTCTCATACAACTTCTACATCCAAGGCATCTCGCGCGCCTTGCTGCAAGAGCTGGCCCGTCACCGCGTAGCAAGCCTCAGCGTCAAATCAACGCGATACACGCTAAAAGAGCTAAAAAAAGAGCTCAAATTTGAGCTTGGCGACTTTGAGCGGGCGGCGAGATTTATAGTATTAACGGGCGACGAAACGGTCGATAACGCAAGTGTCAAAGCGCTAGAAAACCTGCGCGATATCCTCGCTAACACGACAAAAAGCCTCGACATCGTCAAGTACTGCCTACCCGAGTGCTACAAAACCGAGCTCACGTGGAGCGTAAACGCGCGCAGTTTGCAAAATTTCCTCTCGCTTCGTAGCTCAAAATCGGCGCTTTGGGAGATCAGAAATCTCTCACTAAAGCTTTACGAGTCGCTGCCGCAGGAGCATAAATTTATATTTGAAAGCTGCGTAAATCAAGAAACGCAGCCTAAATAATCGGCTCAAAAATATCGCGCCCACTAACTGCCGGTGGCGGTTTTTCAGAGCGCATTTAAACAAATATGACTTAACGCGTGCGGATTTAGGGTAAACGTTTGATAAAATTAAAAAATCTCGCTCAAACGCTACGGTTATAGGCAAAAAAGCCGAAATTTGGGCATTTAAAAAGCAAAATTTAAAATCGGCGCGAGCGGAAGCGAAGTTTTATCTGCGGCGTAATCGCGGACTATTTATCAGGGCTTTGCATTGCACGCGCAGGTGATTACGATAAAAGCTCCGCTTTAAACAAATTTAGATTTTTTACCTCATTTTGCCGCGGTGATAGAGGCGCTTAAATTTCAAATTAGATCGCTGAAATTTAACGTAAAAGCAATAAATCATAAGGGCGTAATGGCGAAGCTCTACTCGCGCTTAATCAAACCAAACGCTTTAACTGCGTATGAAGGGTTTTAAATTTATCTCTAAACGGCAAAAATTATAAATCAGGCCTTAAATGCTAAGTTTTTGTTATTTGAAGCTGCTTGCCTAAAGCTACGATTCGTCAGCGGTTTTGCTTGGGATAAGTTTGGATTTAAAGATGCGGTTCTAGGCTTATTATGAGGAAAAATTGCTAATCGCCAAGCTTGGCGACAAAAAACATAAAGCCGAAAAAACGCCAGGATAAAAAGCGAAAACCATGTAAATTTAAAAATCCGCCGAAAATCGGCGGAAAAACTATTCGTCGTATTTTAAGAAAATATCCTCGCCGCCTTTTTCAAGGTTTAGGATGCCTTCGCCGCGTTTAAAGGTAATCTCGGCGCCGTCGTCGTTTGCTAGTCTCGTGCCGCTTGCTGTGACCGCGTTTTTAAGGTTGATTTTGTGACCTTTGCTGTCTTCTAGCACGGCAGTGTTAAATTCGTCCGTCGAGCTTAGTTTGACGACGTATTTTGGATCGTTTACGCCGGTAAATTTAATCACTTCGGCTTGCGATTTGGTGATTTGCGCTTTGTTTGAGCTTTCGCTTTTGCTCGCCTGGCAACCGCTAAGCATAGCAACTGCGGCAAAAGCCGCCAAAGATGAAACTAAAATTTTCTTCATTTTTGTCCTTTTTTTGAAATGAGACTGAAATCTTACTTTAAAATAATTTATATAAAGTAAATTTAACCAAGCGGAGTCCTCGCTCAAGGTTAAATTTACTCGCGGGCTTACGCTTACTTAGAAAAATAAGCCGCCGCGCGCTCGTTGCCAATGCTCTTAAAAAGCCTGCAAAAATAGTGAATTTAAACTAGTTGCAGCCGCAACCGCAGCAAGATTTAGCGCCGCCGTGAAGCTCGGAAACGTAAAATTTAACCGAATTTAGCCCCTCTTTTAACGCCCACTCGTAAGCGCTCGAGACGAAATCCCAGTTGATATTTTCAAATAATTTCTCTAAATACGCCGGGCGCGCGTTTCTGTGATCTACGTAGTATGCGTGCTCCCAAACGTCCGCGACTAGAAGCGGTACCAAGCCGTCCGTTACCGGGGTTTGCGCGTTGCTTGTTTGTACGATTTGCAGTTTGTCCTCTTTTGGATTGTAAACCAGCCACGCCCAGCCTGAGCCAAAAAGCGTAGTCGCAGCCTTTAAAAACTCCTCTTTAAAATTTGGAATATCTTTTTCCAAGCGCGCCTTTAGCTCGTCGCTCATTTGGCTTTTTTTCGCGATGCAATCCCAGTAAAAGTCGTGGTTGTAGACCTGAGCCGCGTTGTTAAACATGCCGCCCGAGCTTTTTGTAAGGATATCAAAGAGGCTAGCGCCCTCAAGCTCGGTACCTTTTATCAAATTATTTAGGTTATTGATATAGGTTTGGTGGTGTTTGCCGTGGTGATAGTTACAGGTTTCTTCGCTGACGACGGCGTTTGCTTTCGGATCGAAAGGCAGTTTTCTAAGTTCAAACATAATTTTTCCTTTGTAATAAAATTTATCCGTAATTATAGCGACAAAAGAGTAACTATTTTACTAACGCTTTAATAAGCTTTTATCAATAACCGTAGATTTTGCGATAAATTCGGATGTTTTATCTTTAATGATAAATTTAGCGACACGCTCGCCGATTTTGTAAATTTTAGCCTATATCGCGATTACTAGCTTTTAAGCGCTAACTCGCTCATAGAGCCGTAAAGATACGGCACACGCGCGATTTTATTTAGCTCGAATGATCTTTAAAGAAAATCCTAGTCTAGCAAGCTTTTAAGCTCTATAACAAAGCGTCAATTTTAAAAGAGGATCCGTTAAATTTAGCCAAAGCTTAGCATGATAAATTTTAACTTAAAAGCAAGCAAAATATAAGATATTGTGTATTTTAGTAACATTTGATTAAGAAAAGGCCGACAAAATATAAAGTGAAACGACAATATTATCTATGCAGATTTATCTATGTGTTACTTTTTTACACATAAAAGGGAGAAAATTTACGAGATAAAAAGGAAAATTTCTAAATTCGCTAGTTTTATATTTTATAATCGTTTCAAGCTAACACATAGCGCATTTCACAAAAAGGACTTCACATGAAATTTAAGTTACTTTCCGCACTGCTTCTTTCTTGCGCGCTGGCCGGAAGCGCATTTGCCGCAGGCAAAACCTACACGATCAAATTCGCCCACGTCGTGGCCGCCTCTACGCCAAAAGGCAAGGCTGCCGATTTTTTTGCAAAAAGAGTCGGCGAGCTTAGCGGCGGAGCGATCAAGGTCGAGGTATATCCTGCCGCGTCGCTGATGGATGACGATAGGGTTTTTGCCGCGCTAAAGCTTGGCAACGTCCAAATGGCCGCGCCTAGTTTTTCTAAATTTACGCCGATAGTACCGCAGTTTCAGCTATTTGACCTGCCGTTTATTTTTAGAGACAACGCCCATCTTTACGCGGTAGAAGACGGCGAAGTCGGACAAGCTCTAAAAGATATGATCGCTAAAAAAGGCTTCATCGCGCTTGATTTTTGGGACGCCGGATTTAAGCACTTTAGCTCAAGCAAAAAGCCTATCGTAGAGCCTGCGGACGCTAAGGGGCAAAAATTCCGCATCCAAAGCTCAAAGGTGCTTGAAGAGCAGATCAAGGCCGTCGGCGGCAACCCGCAAGTATTGCCGTTTTCAGAGGTCTATCCGGCCCTTCAACAAGGTGTAGTCGATGCGACGGAAAACCCGCTTTCAAATTTCTATAACTCCAAATTTTACGAGGCGCAAAGCTCTTTAACGCTATCTAGCCATGGATATTTGGGATATTTAGTCGTTATGAGCGAGAAATTTTGGAAAGGTTTGCCTGATGATATGAAGGCTCACGTAACGCAAGCTCTAAAAGAAGCTACGGCGTTCGAGCGCGAAGAGACGGCTAAAGAAGAAGAGCATATTTTAAGCGAGCTTAAAAAATACGCAGGCGAGAGCAAAAAGCTTGAGATAATCGAGCTAAATGCCGATCAAAAGGGCAAATGGGCAGAGGCTATGAAGCCGATTTATCCGAACTTCTACAACGTGATCGGTCAAGACCTGGTAGAAAAAACGATAAATACGAAGTAGGATTTTATGGGTAAATTTTTTGAGATTTTAGATGTCGGCATCGCCTCGGTAAACAAAACCGTGGCGGTGCTAGGCATCGCCGCAGGCACGCTGCTAGCCTTCATTAACGTTGTTATGCGCTACTGCTTTAATACGGGCTGGTCGTGGGCGGGCGAGCTAACGAACTACCTTTTTATCTGGTCGGCGTTTTTTGCCGCCGCATACGGCTTTAGAAAGGGCATTCATATCTCGGTTACGATTTTGATCGAGAGATTCCCGCCCATCGTCGCAAAGGCCTATCTCATCTTTGCAAATATACTAACGACGGCATTTTTGATGTTTATCGTATTTTATAGCGTGCAGTATCTGCAGGTGATGATCGAGCTTGATTTTATGAGCGTGGATCTAGGCATACCGCAGTGGATACCGATGTTGGTGCTACCGATCGCTTTTTTAGGAGCCAGCTACCGCGCCGGAGAGAAAATTTTCCAGATCGCTATGACGCCGGCCGATAAGGTTATCATAAATAACGAAGCCGAGATGATCCACGACTCGGTCAAGAAAAGCTAAGGAGAGCCTATGACCATCGCATTTTTATTTATCTCGCTGTTTGGCCTTATGCTTATAGGCGTTCCCGTCGCCGTTTCGCTGGGAGCTAGTACGGTTTTAACGATGCTGCTTTTTACCGACCTGGACGTTGCGGCGATGCCTCAGCTCATCTTTGACGGTATCAATAAATTTGCCCTCATGGCGATTCCGATGTTTATCCTGGCCGGAAATTTACTGAGCAAGGGCGGCTCTGCTAGACGCATTATAGATTTTGCTAAATCCATGGTCGGACACCTGCCCGGCGGCTTACCGATGAGCGCGATATTTGCGTGCGTGATATTTGCCGCGGTTTCGGGCAGTTCGCCCGCTACCGTCGTAGCTATCGGCTCTATAATGTTTGCCGCTATCAAAGAAGCCGGCTACCCGAAAGAATACGCCGTGGGCGGCATCACGACGGCAGGCTCGCTAGGCATTTTGATCCCGCCTTCGGTCGTTATGATCGTTTACGGCGTGACGGCCGAGGTCAGTATCGCGCGGCTATTTATGGCGGGCGTGGTGCCGGGACTGATGTTAGGCGGTATGATGATAGCTCAGACTTATTTCGGAGCAAAGAGGCTTGGATTTAAAGCTACTACGCCAGAGCCTTGGAGCGAGAGGATAAAAAAATTCTTTAGAGCCTTTTGGGCGCTGCTAATCGTAGTAGTCGTTATCGGCGGTATCTACGGCGGCATTTTCACCCCGACCGAGGCTGCTGCGGCGAGCGCTATATATGCGCTGATTATTTCGCTATTTGTTTATAAAGATATCAAATTTAAAGACCTGTGGGACATCTGCCTAGAGTCTGCTATCACGACGGCGATGATATTTTTCATCATCGCAAACGCGGTCGTGTTTGCGTATCTGCTAACTAGCGAAAACATCCCGCAAACGATAGCAGATAGCATCCTAGCCGCAAATATCGGCAAAATAGGCTTTTTAATCATCGTAAACGTCCTGCTTTTCATCATGGGACAGTTTATGGAGCCGTCATCGGTCGTTATGATCATGGTACCGCTACTGCTACCGATCGCGACTGCGCTAGGCGTGGATCCGGTGCACTTTGGCATCCTGCTAATCGTGAATATGGAAATCGGCATGATCACGCCGCCTGTCGGGCTAAATTTATTCGTCGCTAGCGGCCTAACGGGCATGAATCTAAAAGACGTAATCGTTTCGTGCTTGCCGTGGACTTTGACGCTGTTTATCGGGCTTATTTTAGTGACGTATATCCCGGAGATTTCGCTTTGGCTACCTAATCTCATGTACAAAAACTAACCGACTTTTAAATTTTGCGAGCAGGCCTAGCTAAAGCCTTGCTCGCCTTAAATTATACCGCGCTAAATTTGCCTCAAAAGCCCAAATAAAGCCAAAGTGTCGTATAATTTTCGCAAATAAAAAAGGGGAGATTATGTATAGCGTCAAACTGCATATTTGCTTAAGCGAGGATTTAAAAAACAAGCTTGAAATTTTAGAAAAAATCCAGCCAAGGCCGCACTTTACGCACGAATTCAGCACTATAAAAAGCCCAAGCGATATCCCTACGCCCATACCTGATGAAAATCAATATCTCATCATCGCAAGCGAGAACTGCGGACTAAATTTATCCGAGCTAAAAAACCGTATCGGTAAAAACGGCTTTTTGGCGATTTACGCGAGGGACGCGGACAAGATAACCGGCGAGCAAAAGCAAATCGCCGATGAAATTTGGCTAGAAAGCGCAAATTTAGACGACTTTTACTTTGAAAAAGCGCTAAATTTGATCGCCGAGCGCAAAGAGTCGTGGCTACAAAAAACTTGGCTACAAACGCTGATAAACTCGTCTCCCGATATGATCTGGTTTAAGGATATGGACGGGCTGCACCTAGAGGTAAACGACGCCTTTTGCGAGGTCGTAGATAAGCAAAAAGACGACGTCCGCGGCAAAGATCACTACTATATCTGGAATATCCCAAAAGAGATATACGAGCAAACGGGCTACGTCTGCGTCCAGACCGAGGATGATGTCGTAGCCGCGCGCAAAACCTGCCTACTGGACGAAGAGGTGATGAAGGCAGACGGCAACCTAAGCAAGCTAAAAACGTATAAAACGCCGATATTTGACGGCGAGACGATCATCGGTACCGTAGGCATCGCTCGCGACGTGACGAAAGAGTACGAGTATCTGCAAAATATCGAACATCTAGCCCACTACGACCAGCTCACGGGGCTAGCTAACCGCAACCAGCTGGACGCATTTTTAGACAAGCTAAAAACCACGCATATGAGCATACTTTATATGGATTTAGACCGCTTCAAGCAGGTAAACGACGAGCACGGACACCAAGCGGGCGATAAGGCTCTAGTCGCGATCTCGGAGCTGATAAAAGAGATTTTTAACGACGCTATGAACGTGCGTATCGGCGGAGACGAGTTTATCTCGATATTTACCGACGGCGCGAATATGCAAAGCATAGCGCCTCGCGTGCAAATTTTGATCGACCGATTTTTTAAAATTTGTCAAGAAAATCCGCTCTTTAACGGACTATCCGTGAGTGCTGGCATCGCAGAAGGCCAGATCGGACACGGCTCGTTTGACCTGCTGCTTCAGCGCGCCGACGATGCTCTTTATAAGGCTAAACACGCTGGTCGCGGCACCTACTGCATAAATCCCTGGGAAGACTTTGAGCAAAAATAAATTTTGCTAGCGTTTGTCGGTCGGTAGCGATGCAGCGCGAATTTGCGGCGACTGGTCAGCGCCCATCCGGCTTGGCGGCTGACCGTAAATTTGATATCACTTCTTATCTTTTACTCTAAATTTTATTCAAAATTTGCCGATATCGTTAAAAAGCCAAATTTTAAAAGGACTTTAGATGATAGGCGGCGTAAACGGATTTAACGCAAACGTAAATTATGATTTTAGT
>CAUQCZ010000032.1:0-9865 GCA_963516335.1 uncultured Campylobacter sp.
CTACCGACTAGGTAGCTCCCGTCGTAAAATTTAAATCTGCCTCGTCTAAACGCAAAAATACTTCGCCTTAACTTTTTACGTTCAAATTTGAAGTCAAATTTGACCTCAAATCGACTCGCCCAAACCCGCATCCTAAAAACGCCGAATTCGATTTTAAATCCGCGGCGTACTGTGCTATTTAACCGAACCGGATTTGTATTTGCGGCGCTTAAATTTTAATCTCAATCTCTTTTTATCCATTTTTCGCTAAAATCGCTAAATTTTAAAACGCGCGGTATCCGCAAAAAGGAAATTTATGCAAAACAAAAAGCAAACCATCACCGAAAAGATTTTCAGCGAGCACGTAGGACGCGAGGTTTTCGCGGGCGAGATCATAGAAAGCGACATCGACATGGTCATCGGCAACGACATCACGACTCCGATCTCCATCAAGCAGTTTGAGCGAAGCGGCGCGACAAGGCTAGCTAACCCAGACGGCTTTAGCGTCGTGATGGACCACTATATCCCCGCAAAAGACATCCTAAGCGCCAACCAAGCCAAAATCAGCCGCGACTTTGCGTATAAGCACGATTTGAAAAATTATTTCGACGAAAAGGATATGGGCATCGAGCACGCGCTACTTCCTGAAAAAGGCCTCGTGGTGCCTGGCGACGTCATCATCGGCGCCGATAGCCACACCTGTACGCACGGCGCGCTGGGAGCCTTTGCCACGGGCATGGGCAGCACCGATCTAGCCTACGCGATGATAACGGGTAAAAACTGGTTTAAAGTGCCTCCGACTATCAAAGTGATCTTTCGCGGCAAACTTGATCGCCACGTCTACGGCAAGGACCTCATCCTAGAGATCATCCGCCGCATCGGCGTGGACGGCGCGCTGTATAAGGCGCTGGAATTTACGGGCGAGACGATAGATAGCCTCGATATGGACGGGCGTTTTAGTATGTGCAACATGGCGATCGAGGCCGGCGGCAAAAGCGGCATCATCGCGGTCGATGATACCACGAAAGAGTTTTTAAAAGGTAAAAATTTACGCGCCGAGCCGAAGCTGCACTACTCCGACGAGGACGCGAACTACGAGCAAATTTTAGAAATCGACGTTAGCAAGCTCGACCCCGTGATCGCCTATCCGTTTCTGCCTAGCAACGGCAAGAGCGTGCGCGAGGCCGTCAGAGACGATATCGCTATCGATCAGGCGTTTATCGGCAGCTGCACGAACGGTAGGCTAAGCGACCTGCGCATCGCGGCTGAGATCCTAAAAGGCCGCAAAGTAGCGCGCAAAACCCGCCTCATCATCACGCCGGCGACGCAAAAGATCGCCCTGCAAGCGCAAAAAGAGGGGCTGATGGATATTTTCGCGGAAGCGGGCGCGGTCGTCTCAAATCCAACCTGCGGCGCGTGCCTGGGCGGATATATGGGAATTTTGGGCGTTGGGGAACGCTGCGTGAGCACGACAAATAGAAACTTCGTCGGCCGCATGGGAGATCGCACGAGCGAGGTGTATTTAGCAAACTCGGCCGTAGCTGCGGCGAGTGCGGTAATGGGCAAGATCGCCGATCCGCGCGATCTTTAAAATTTGACGGCTTGTCTCGCGAGCGTCTTTAACGGAGCTAGTAAAAATTTAGCTCGATAGACTACGTGTCTTATCTTCGCTAAATTTTTACGTCGCAACCCTTAAATCCATCTCGCGATACTTCGCCTTGTCGTTTTGCACTCAAATTTGAAGTCAAATTTGGCTAAATTTGCAAATTTTACTCGCCGAGACCCGCATCGCGAAAACGTAAATTTGAATACGCAGCGTGACAGCGCCAAATAAACCTGCACGAAGTGCAACAACCTCTCGCGTGCAGTGGGGTTAGAGAGGGCTTGGGAGAGGGTCTGCTTTACAGTTGCGAGGCAAAGCCGAAGCAAAGGAAGGCGACGCTCTACTTCACTTCGCTCGTAGCTGTAAACAGAGCGTAAGTAGGTCTGCTCGCAGTTACGAGCCGTAGGCGAAGTAAAGCCCCTTCCTCTCCCGAAAAAAAGAAAAAGGGAGCTCTTTTGCTTCGGCTTTGCTTCGCCTTGTGCTTAGCCGCACTTTGTTTGCTACTGTTAGGACGTACTCTCTTTGAGAGCTGCTAGTAGAGCGCAAGTCCAAGCCCCCCCTAACAAGAAAATCAAGATATTAAAAATACGGCAAAACGATTCAGAAAAATTGCATTTAAATTTAACTTCAAATTTACAAATTTGAGCCACCAAAACTCGCGTCAAAAATACCAAATCTAACTTCGCCGTATCGGTAAATTTAGCGGTTTTTATCCTTTAAAACGCCGTTATCGTCGCCAAAAGTCCAAAGATGATGCCGGGCAAATTCGCAGCCGAAAGCGGGTAGTCTCTTTTAGCTTTTAGCAGGCCGTAGCTAGTCCAGATCGTGCAGTTTATCGCCGCAGCTAGAGGCTGGATAAAAGGCGTCTTGTTACCCTCGAGGTTGCCCATTATCTGCGGGATGTAGGAAATATACATAATGACCGACAGGCACGTGCCTATCCAGCCTAAAATTTGTAAATTTTTCTCGCTCATTTTTTCTCCTTTGAAATAGAGGCGGCATTATATACTTTTTGGTTGCGATAATCAAGCGCTAAATTTGCCCGCGACGGGCGCGGAAACTGCGCCGACTGACATTCCGCATGAAAACGGCGCGACGCACATCGCGTTTTTCTTCCGCTGGTGCATGGAGCGCAAGCTCTATTCCAAGGACTTTGCGGCGGATTTCGCGGACGATATAGCGCGGATGGACGATAGCTTTGATTACCGTCAGTATTTTTTCGACGCCATGGACGGCGTGCTGAGCAGCGACGAGCTAAATGCCGCTGGCAAGGCGTTTGCGAAGGCCTACTACACCACGGGCCGTACAAAATTTGCTAAAACTCACGGCTGGTATTTGCAGGATTACGATGATTTCGTCGCGCGCAAATTCGGCGATAAAAACTTCGACAACGCCTATTTTTACATAGAAAATTCGCCGCAAAACTATGCCGAGGTCAAACAAATCATCGACCGCCGCTACGAGGAGTTTTTAGAAGCCAAAAAAGCTAGCAAAAGCGCGGATAAATAAAGCCAAATTTGCGCCGAGCAAAGTTAAAAGGCGGGGTAAATTTACGCACGGACGAGCCAAACGATTCGAGCATTAGCCGAGCGCAGAGCGCAAATTTTAGATCGGTGTGGATTTTGCGGATTTAGCCGCGCCTTGTAGCAGAGCTAAAACTTAGGCCGCTAAGCCACATTTGACGGCAAGCCGCCGCGCCTAAGCCGCTACCGCACCGGCGGCAACCTCTGCCGTTTTGGGCGCGTTTTGCTGCTTTAAATTTTCCCCTGACATTTTATCTCCTTTTATCTATTTGCTTTGTAAATTTGAGTTTGAGTCTGATTTACTTCGGTTGCTATCTACGTAAATCACCTGAGCCATGCCCTTTTTAGCTCTACCTATAGCGCTATTTATCCCGTCTCGTTTTTCCATTTCGTTTGCCCATTTGATAAAAGCCCTAATATCTTTAAACGTAGCATTTTCATCGGGGCAATGCGGATTATAGAAATTTATTTCTTTGTCAAATTCTTCTATCTTTTTCGGGTCTATCGGCTTTGGTTTGTATTGTAAAAGACCTTCATGATATAAGCACTCGGTACATAAGTGCTCATACTTCTTATTTTTGCGTAACCTCGCTTCGCCTTCTTCGTCTCTGCCTTGATTCATTTTATAGATATAGTTTTCTTTTTCTTTCGTATAGTATTTTACGTTATCGTAGCACTCCTCATACGCCTTCTTTAGCTCCTCTTTCGTAGGTTGCCCTATAACGTCGTATTTTAAAAGAAGCTCTAGCATGGGTTCGTAGTTTGGGTAGTTTTGCAGCGCCACGTATAAAGAGCGTAGAAAGGTTGAATTTTCATCCCTTATGCCGGTAAATAAAGACGGCGTTTCTTTAAGTTTTGGTTTATACCCGCTAGCAAGGACTATATCGGCCATTTCGACATAGTTATGCCACACTATATACCTCATAGGGTTATTTGCGTCTTTGGATTCTTTACTGACTTGGTAATTATCTCGAAATACTATCTTTACGTCGTCTCCGTCTATGATAAGCTTTTCGATGTTGTTATAAAACGGAGGATCTATGTAGTACTGCACTGCCTTTACTTCATCAAATTTAACCCCGCTATCAAGCAAGAACTTAGCGGTCTTTGTAGAGTTGTTTTCTATAGCGTAGGCTAGGGGCGAGAGTTTGTAGTTATCTTGCGCGCGAGCGTTTGCGCCCATATCTATAAGTCTTTTTGCCGTGGCATCGTCATCGTAAAAGCTAGCGTACATCAAAGGAGTAACACCGTCTATTAGTGGAGAGTCTACGCTAATGTTATTATCTTGCATAAATTTTAAAATTTGATCCGTTTGCTTTGATTTTAAGAGCTTGCGAAAATTTTCAGCAAATGCGTCGTCCTTTATCTGCTTATCTATATCCCAATATCTAAAAGCAAAGTCGTCTATCTCTTCTTGCGTTACGTATTTGCTTAGATCTGAGCCTGGGATTATCTTGGTATCGGCGGTGACGACGAAACGAGTGGGCGAGCTAAATTTAGAAAACAGTCCGTACTTATCCGCCAAAAGATAAAGTCCTAAAAACAGCGCGGCGTATAAAATAGTTTTAAACATTTTTAGCAAGTCGTGCAAATTTGATCCTTTTTGCTTCGTTAAATTTGCGAAATCTTAGCCAAAGGGCGGTTAAATTTGAGTGAATTTGGAGGCAGGGATTTGAAAAAAATAAAGGCAAATTCGGCTAAATTAAAAGCCGAATTTAAACAAGCGCGGCGGAGGCTAAATTTAACTCGTCGCGAGAAATTTATCGGCGTAAATTTACGCGCTCAAAGCCCAGCTCGTAAAAGCTAAATTTACCTAGTTAGCTTTAGCAGATATCCGTCCTGCGTCTTTTCTACCGAGTGCTTGTAGCTGCCGTCAAGATCGAAAACTACGCGGTAAAAGCTGCCGTGCGAGCCAAAAAGCGCCGTTTTAAACGCGCCGCAGTCTAGCTCGTATTTTTTCGTATAGGAGTCCACGCTCGATGCAAAATCGATCACGACGCGCTTGCCGCCGCTAATGGAATAATCTTTAATCTTGGCGTCCTTGGTCGCGATTTTGACCCGATCTTTTCCGATCTCAAAGATCGTTTTTTTGTATTTGATCTCTTTTAGCATGGATTTGGCTTCCGGCTCAAGAGGCTTGATTACTACGTCGTTTAGAGGCAAGCTCGTCATGTTGCGCTCGCTAGGCCTTGGCGCGACGTCTATCGCGGCTATCTTAGACTCTTCTTTGGTTACGGAAACGTCGGGCTTTTCTACGACGACTGGCACTGCGATCTTGCTTAGCAAAAACTCGTCTTGCCACGAGATGCTTTTGTTTACGTCGACGGTTTTTTCCTTGACGCTGCCGTCTACGCTTTTGTATTTTAGCGTGACGGAGATGAAGTTTCTAGCGTCGGCGGGAAATTTAAAACTCTGCTTCTCAAAAGGAGGCAAATTTTCTACGACGTTGGTGCTAGCCGTGTTCGCGTTTAGTTCGCTAGAGGGCGCGAATGGATTTTCTCTGCCCAAAGCCAGCCCGCAGGCCAGCGCCAAAAGCCAAATTTTACCGATTTTCATAACTCCCCCGTTTTTAAATTTATAAAGTTAAATTTACCCGCCGCTGCCGGGCTCGAGCTCTTTTAGCTCGAAATACGCCTTTTGCAGCTGGGCGTTTTGCGCCTTTAGCGTCTCGATATCCTCTTGCAGCCGAGCGCGCTGATCTTGTAGGCTTAGCATCACGTCTAGCGAGCGCTTGCCAAAAACTATGTTACCGACGTAAACGCCAAAACAAACCACGCAAAACGCTATAAGCATAAATCTGAAAAAAAGCCTGAAATCAAACGGCTTTTTCTCGACGTATTCGTCTTGCGCCTCGTTCAAATTTCATGCCCCAAAAACTCGTCCGTCTCGCGCTCGATCTCAAGCAGGCGGTTGTATTTTGCGTTGCGCTCGCTTCTTGAGGTCGCGCCTGTTTTGATTTGGCCGGTATTCATCGCGACGGCAAAGTCCGCGATAAAGCTATCCTCGCTCTCGCCGCTTCTGTGGCTCATCACGCAGCGGTAGCCTTTGCGCTGCGCTAGGCGGATCGTCTGCATAGTTTGGCTGACGGTGCCGATTTGATTTGGCTTGATCAAAATCGCGTTGCCTACGCCTTTGGCGATGCCTTCGCGTAAAATTTTCTCGTTCGTTACAAATAGATCGTCGCCCACGAGCTGCACTTTAGAGCCAAGCTTGCTAGTTAGCTTCGCCCAGCCCGCCCAGTCGTCCTCGCTTAGGCCGTCTTCGATCGAAAATATCGGGTACTTCTCGCAAAGCTGCGCGTATCTCTCTATCAGCTCTTCGCTGCTAAATTCCTTGCCCTCTAGCTTATATTTACCGTTTTCGTACAGTTCGCTAGCTGCGACGTCAAGGGCTAGCTTGATCTGCTCGCCCGCTTTGTAGCCAGCTTTTTCGATAGCCTGCATGATTAGTTTGATCGGCTCTTCGTTATCGTTTAAATTCGGCGCAAATCCGCCCTCGTCGCCCACTGCCGTACTGTGGCCGGCTGCGTTTAGAAGGCCTTTTAGCGTGTGGTAAATTTCGGTCGCCGCTCGCAGCGCGTCGCTAAATTTATCAAATCCAAACGGCATAATCATAAATTCTTGAAAATCCACGCTGTTGTTCGCGTGCGCGCCGCCGTTAATGATATTAAACATCGGCACCGGCAGTACGGTAGCGTTTGCGCCGCCAAGATAACGATATAAAGGCACGTCAAGACTTTTGGCCGCTGCGCGCGCTACCGCCATGGATACGCCAAGCACGGCGTTTGCGCCCAAATTCGAGTAGTTATCGGTGCCGTCAAGCTCGCGCATCTCGTCATCAAGCGCCTTTTGATCAAACGCATCCAGCCCGATCACGGCTTCGGCGATCTGCGAATTTACGTTTTCTACCGCTTTTAGCACGCCCTTGCCGCAGTATCTATCGCCCCCGTCGCGAAGCTCCAGCGCCTCGCGTTTGCCCGTGCTTGCGCCGCTTGGCACTACCGCGCTTGCTACGGTGCCGTCGCTTAGAGCCACGGTTGCTTTCACGGTCGGATTGCCGCGGCTATCAAGTACTTCTATCGCGATTACGTCTTCTATAAATACCATTTTTATTCCTCCGTATTTTCTTCTATGCTTTCGCTTTCGTCGTCGCTATCTTTGCCGCCCGCGCCGCTTATTAGCTTATCTAGGCCGATCGAGCTTTTTATCGTAGCTACGATCTCGTCTGATATCTCGGGGTGCTCTTTGAGATAGGCTTTTGCGTTTTCGCGGCCTTGGCCGATTTTGGCGGCTTTGTAGCTAAACCACGCGCCGCTTTTGTCGATGATATCGAGCTTTACGCCGTAGTCGATGATCTCGCCGTCGCGGCTGATGCCCTCGCCGAACATTATGTCGAATTCCGCCGTTTTAAACGGAGGCGCGACCTTGTTTTTTACGACCTTTACCTTCGTGCGGTTACCGATAGGCTCTTCGTTTTGTTTTAGAGTAGCGATTTTTCGCACGTCTAGGCGCACGGATGCGTAAAATTTAAGCGCGTTACCGCCCGTAGTGGTCTCAGGCGTGCCGTAACCCATCGCGCCGATTTTCATACGAATTTGGTTGATAAATATCACGGTCGTGTTCATCTTGTGCACGACGCCCGCGAGCTTACGTAGCGCTTGGCTCATTAGTCGCGCTTGCAAGCCTACGTGCTGATCGCCCATGTCGCCCTCGATCTCGCTTTTTGGCGTTAGAGCCGCGACGCTATCAACTACGATAAGCTCGACCGCACCGCTTCTAGCGAGGTTTTCTACTATCTCAAGCGCCTGTTCGCCAAAATCGGGCTGGCTGACGTAGAGATTTTCGGTATCTACGCCCAAATTTGCCGCGTATTTCACGTCTAGAGCGTGCTCGGCGTCGATAAAGGCGCACGTGGCTCCCGTTTTTTGCGCTTCGGCGATGATGTGTAGCGTCAGAGTCGTTTTACCCGAGCTCTCAGGCCCGTAAACCTCGATGATACGACCCTTTGGGATACCGCCTATGCCAAGGGCCAAATCAAGTCCTAGCGAACCGGTCGAGATACTATCTATGGCCTCAACCTGCTTGTCGCCAAGGCGAATGAGCGTACCCTTGCCAAATGCTTTATCTATCTGCTTTAAAGCCGCGTCTAAGGCCTTTTTTTTGTCCGAATCGTTTGTCGGCGGGACTATCTTTTTCTCTTCTTTTTCTTTTGCCATCGGCTTCCTTAAATTTAAAATAATCGTGCTGATTTTATCAAATTTGAGATGAATTTTTGATTATTCGCGTAAATTTGAGACGGGTTTGAGCGGGGTCAAATTTGCTCTAAATTTACGCCTTTTTTAAAACGTAAAGCAGCTCGCTCACGTGCGTCGGACGGCTGGCTAGATTTCTACTACCGCGAAAGGCGTTGTATTTTTGCTCCAAAATTCGCACTTCGCCAAGCCTTGCTAAATTTTGGCTAAATTCCTCGCGCGCGATGAAGCCCTCGGAGTTAAACGAAATGAGTACGAATTTAGCTTTTAGCTTTGAGATTAGCTCGAAAAATGCCGGCGCGGCGGCGGATTTTTGATTAAACACCGAGCGGTTCCAGCCCCGAGCGATGCCAGAAACTCGCGAGATTTCGCTCGGACGCTCGTAGCTAGCGATCAAATTTAACATAAAGTAGTTCGAGCCGTAGGGGTGCTGGTTATAAGGCGGATCAAGATAGACCAGATCAAGCGGCGGAAGCTCGGCGGCAAGCCCCTCGGCGTCTCGTCTTTGCACTTCAAATTCGACATTAAAATTTGAAAAAATGGGCTTCAGCAAGCTAATGTCGGCCGTGATGCGAGATAGCGCGTGTTTGCCGCGTCCGCCAAACTGCCCAAGGCCGTCCTTGTTTTTGTGAAAACCCTTGAAAATGCCGCTGGTGTTAGCGTGCACGCTAGCTGAATACAGCAGCGGAGCGACGAAAAAAACGCGCAGCTGCTGCGGCACTAGCGCCTCGATAATCTGGCGCGCGGTGTCTATGTAGGCGGCGTTTTTTCTCGTGTAAAAGACGCGGTCCGTCGCCGAGATATTTGCCTCGTCTTTTGGCGCGTAAAGCTCGCAGATAAAACCCTCACGCAAATTTGCGCCGATTTCGCGCGTTAGTTTTTCATGCCAAAAATCAAGCTCTTTTTTAAACTCCGCGTCTGCGTTTGCGAGATAGCACTCGTTTGTTACGCGGCTATAAAGCTCCAGGTCGTTTGCGACGATGAAATTTGCGTGGGATTTTAAAAACCGCGACACGATGCCGCTACCGCTAAAAAGGTCGCAGCAGCTTAGTTTTTCTTTGCCAAGCGCCTCTTTTGCGATATTTACGCCTTGTTCGATGAAGCCTAAAAGCGAGCGTTTGTTGCCGAGATAAGTTAAAATTTGCTCTTTTAAATACGCCTGATTTTCCATATTTTTCTTTATAAATTCCGCATTTTTATGGCGATTGTAGCAAAAATTTACTATAATTTCGCAATTTAGCCGCGCGCGAAATTTAAAGCGGAGCAAAAAGGATTAAATTTGAAGATTTTTAAGCATATAAACGTCGCTCACTCGCCCGACGCCGACGATATTTTTATGTATAAGGCGATTGATTTCGGTTGGGTAAGCTCCAAAAATCTAAAATTTAGCGCCACCGCGCTTGATATCCAGACGCTAAACGACGAGGCGCTAAAGGGCACTTACGAGGCCACGGCGATTAGCTTCGCGCTATATCCTCTTATCTGCGACGAATACGCGCTTTTGCGCAC
>CAUQCZ010000033.1:0-9789 GCA_963516335.1 uncultured Campylobacter sp.
CGCCTACTTGATAGAGCTTTTCGACCGTGTAGATGGCGACGTTTCCGCTACCGCTTATGCTGCATT
Source organism: uncultured Campylobacter sp. (assembly GCA_963516335.1). Taxonomy (GTDB): domain Bacteria; phylum Campylobacterota; class Campylobacteria; order Campylobacterales; family Campylobacteraceae; genus Campylobacter_A. Next base: position 67 of record CAUQCZ010000033.1, read on the forward strand.
TTTTGCCCTCTAGCCCAAGGCCCGCTTTTTGCAGCATGTTTTGCGTGAAGTATACCAGCCCGTATCCGGTCGCCTCCGTGCGCGCTAAGCTACCGCCCCAGTTTAGGCCCTTGCCCGTTAGTATGCCGTCAAATCTGCCCGTGAGCTTTTTATACTGCCCAAACATATAGCCGATCTCGCGCGCGCCCACGCCGATGTCGCCTGCGGGCACGTCCACGGTGTTGCCGATGTGGCGGTATAGCTCGCTCATAAACGCTTGGCAAAAGCGCATTATCTCGCCCTCGCTCTTACCTTTTGGATCAAAGGTGCTGCCGCCTTTTGCGCCGCCGATATTTACGCCCGTGAGCGAGTTTTTAAAAATTTGCTCAAATCCTAGAAATTTTAGCACGCCAAGATCCACGCTAGGGTGGAGCCTTAGACCGCCCTTGTATGGGCCGACGGCCGAGTTAAACTGTACGCGGTAGCCGTTATTTACCTGCGGTCTGCCGTCGTCATCCGTGTACGTGACGCGAAATATCACCGTGCGCTCGGGGATAACGATGCGCTCTAGGATCGCGTGTTTTTGGTACTTGCTCTCTTTTTTTATAAGCGGCTCGAGGCTGTTTAGCACCTCGGTCGCAGCCTGTACGAACACGCCTTGGCCCGGATTGGTCCTTTTGATCCACTCCATCGTTTTTTCGATGTACTCGCTCATCTTCACTCCTATTCGTCAAATTTTTGTAGTTGAATATTAACTCTCCTAGAAAAAATTTTTATTTAAATTTATTTTTATATTTTTATTTTAGGCGATAAGTGTTACGTATCGAAACTAAATTTATCAAACGTAACTTTTTGATAAATTTGTTATAGTTTTATTTGGGCTTTTTGACAGAGATTTTGGTCGGCTTTGGCGGAACTATGTTGAATTTAGGAGATTTAAATTTACGGCGGCGCGATTTTGCCGTTTTGGTTTTTGCGTATTTGGCGAGAATTCGTCAAATTTGAAATTTAGCGGGCAAATTTGCGGCCTGTCTCGTCAAATTTCGCACGCTTAAATTTGCGCCGCGAGAGTAAATAAGAATTTAAAAAACTCCAAATTCGGCCCTTTTGCCAATGATTTAATTTGCAAAATAACAGCCCTAAAGGCGGTTAAATTTAAAGCGGTAAATCGCCTTAAAATTGCTAAAGCGGTAGACCTAAATTTAGCCGAGGCGAGCAAATTTAGCCTGACCGCTCGCGCACAGGGCCAAAACGAATTTGCATTAAGGGCAAATAAGCGTTAAACGGCTATAATCGCGTTTATATTTAAAAAAAGGAATAGCCGTGAAAAATTTACTCGTCTTTTTAGCAGTTGTCCTCCTCCTAGTCGGGGTAGCGATGAAATACGCTAACGAATTTCCCGTGCTTGACGAAACAGTCAAGGAAAAGTGGAGCCAAGTGCAAAATCAATACAAACGCCGAGCCGATTTGATCCCAAATCTCGTTAAAACCGTTCAGGGTTACGCTAGTCACGAGCAGAGCGTGTTTAAAGAAGTAACCGAAGCTAGAAGCAAAGCCTCCGCCGTAACGATCGACGTTAGCTCTATAGATGATCCGGCTAAGCTAAAAGAGTTTGAGGCCGCGCAAAATAGCCTCGGCGGTGCGCTGTCTCGCCTGATGGCTATTAGCGAGAGCTACCCTCAGCTAAAGGCCGATCAAAATTTCCTAGCCTTGCAAAGTCAGCTAGAAGGCACCGAAAATCGTATCTCGGTAGCTAGAAAAGACTATATCGAAGCAGTCAAATACTATAACGTCGCGCTGCGTAAAATCCCTGGTAAATTTATCGCCGCCGCGCTATATCCGGAGCTAAAACCGCGCGCTACGTTTGAGGCGAGCGTTACCGAGCAAAGCGCGCCTGAAGTTTCTTTTGCCAAGTAAGCCGATGAAACGCGTTTTATCCGCTTTATTTTGCGTTTGCGCGATTTGCGGGCTTTTTACGCTAAATTTATCGGCCCTGCAGACGCTAAGCGAGCAAAACGCGCTCGCTAAAAAAGCTACCGAGATAAGCGAAAAAAGCGGCGATATCCCGGCTCTAAGCGGTAGAGTAGTCGATCAAGCGGGCGTTTTAAGCCCTGCGGCAAAACGAGAGCTAGAAACCGCGCTCGCCGCTCACGAAAACAATACGACTAATCAGCTAGTTATCGTAACGACCCGGTCGCTGGGCGGCAAGGCGATCGAGGAGTATTCGCTAGAGCTTGGCAGACGCTGGGGTATCGGGCAAAAAGGCAAAGATAACGGCGCGCTGCTAGTAGTCGCGCCAAACGATAAGCAGGTGCGTATCGAGGTCGGCTACGGCCTAGAAGGCACTCTAACGGACGCTCTTTGCGGCGTTATCATAAACCGCTACGTCATCCCCGAATTTAAAAAAGGCGATATAGAAGGCGGCGTAAAGATCGGCGCGCAAAAGATTTTAGCCGTGCTTGAGGGCGACGAGAGCGTAAAACGGCAGCTAGACAAAGAAGGCGAAACGCCCGTAGAGGCTTACGGGATAATAGCCGGCATGGCGCTGCTGTTCGCGTCTGGGATTTTGGGCGCGGCGCTCGTGCGTATCGGGGTTTGTGCGGTTTTATCGGGCTTTACCTCAGCCGTCGTCGCGGGAGCGTTTAGTATAGAAGATTTTGCCCTTAGAGGCGTGGTTATGTTTGCGCTTTTTGCTCTATTTTTATACGCGACTAAAAATATAAAACCTAGCTCAGGCTCAAATTCGGGAGGCTCGGGCTACTCTGGCGGCTACGGCGGTTCCGGCGGAGGCGCAAGCTCGGGGGGCGGATTTAGCGGAGGCGGCGGAGGCTTTGGCGGCGGCGGAGCTAGCGGCAGGTGGTAGTCGCTTTAAAATTTGGCGTCAAATTTTGCGGGAGCGCTTGCTAAATTTTGCCGATTCTAGCCTAGTCGTATCGGCGCTGCCGTTTGCGATAAATTTGAGGCTAACGTAATGCTTTGGCTTTTAGCCTTTTTTGCAAATTTTCAAAAGAAAAAGCGGGCGGCAAGGTATTAATTTAACTAAAATCAAGCAAGCAAACGGCTTTAAATCCGCTAAATTACGCCAATAGCCCAAAAATACGCAAAAATAAATTTGACTAAAATCCGTAAAAATCAAGGAAAGATATGAAGCGCATTTTGATTATTTTGTTTTACGCTTTTACTACGGTTTCGCTTCTTGCCGCTAAGACCGGGATAGATAAGCGTTTGGAGTTTCCGATTTTAACCGGCAAAATAGCAGACGGCGCTGGGGCGTTAAGCCCTGCCCAAAAAGAAGAGTTAAATGAAATGTTACATTTTCAGGAGAGGTTTGATAAGGTTGAAATCATCGTAGCCACGATAAGCAGTACTCCTAAAGACGGGCTAGAGTGGTACGGCGCGCAGTTAGCCGGAAGGTGGGGCGTATTTGGCAAAAAAGCCTTGCTGATAGTAGTTACGGACGATAAAAAGGCTTATATTGAGGCTGGAAGCGGATATATCGGCGTACTAAAAGACGAGGTAAGTAAAGATATCATAAGCAGAGACATAATCCCAAAACTCGCTAAAGGCGACGTAGCCGGCGGCATCAAGGCGGGCGCACAAAAGATCGCCGAGGCTATTTTATACGAGAGAGGTTACGAAGGGCTAAAAGCGCGGGAAGCTTTACTCAAATTTATAAAAGAAGACTTAAACGTCAATGAAAGCACGAAGGGCAAGCTAATAGCCGCGTTTTACGAGTTTTCTGGAAGGACGCCCCAGCAAAGCATGGATCTAGCAGGTAAAATACTTAGCAACGACCCTAGTTTTGACGACGAGTCCGTGCAGAGCGAGGCCTTTAGGCGTAAGATGATAGAATTTGATATAGAGCAAAGCGACGAAGCCTACGTTCCCGATCCGGGCTATATTTTTATAATGGGATTGTTTTACGGGATTATAGTATTTGTGCTGGGTTCGGCGGCTTTAAATTTGGGCTTTGCTAAGTTTGGAAACTTTTTGGCTAAGGTATCGTATTCGTATCTTGGCGGCCTTATCGCATGCTTTCTCATACTGCGAGGTAGCGGGTCGCACTATCTTACGGAGTTTTTGTTGTTTGGCGTAATTTTTGCGGCGATTTATTGGATGCTTAGGGATAAGGATTTTGACACGGACGACGAATCGTATCCCAAACGGACGAAAAAAGCAAAGCGCAAAAGACGGAGTTAGTTTGTTTTTGCGCTGGTTTGCTTTGCATAAAGCGCGCAAATTTAACGTTGCCGTAGAAGTCGTTTCTAAATTTTAGGATTTTGGCTTAAAATTTTAGCCGCTATCCTAAAAATTTGCAAATTTTCCGCTAAATTTACGCGCCGTGTTTCTCGCCGCACCCGTAAAATTTGCTCTAAATCTCTCCCAAAATCTTTTTATAATTGCTAAAAATCGGCGAATCCTCGCCAAAATACAAACTCATCGCGCGCACGTAGCGATCGAGCGGATTTTGGATGCGATTTAGCGCCAGTCGCTCGCGAAACGGCAGGTCGTAGCTGCTTAAAATCACGCTAAAAGGCACGGGAAAATCGGTGCCGAAAAGGATTTTGTCGTGGATTTGCGTTTGGGTTTTTAGGTGCGGCAGGATACGGGCCTTGTTTATGCAAAGCAGCGCCGAAACGTCGGCGTAAAGCCCGTCAAATTCGCGCAGCCAACGAAGTAGCGTGAAGTAGTTGGCGCCCAGTTTCTCCGGATCGCGCGAAAACATGGACAAAACGCCGTCGCTTGAGGCGCCCATGTGTGCGCAGACGATGCGGCAACCCAGATTTAGCGGGGATTTTAGCTGCTCGATGCTCTCAAGCGCCTTGTTTGATGCTAGCGAGTTTTCGTCGCCCACGTGGAACACCAGTGGCAGCCCAAGCTCGCTAAGTAGCCTAAAATAGGGCTCGTAGCGCTTGTCGTTTAGATCCGTCTCCCAGTAAGAGTGCAACAGCTTGCCGCCCTTAAAGCCCATTTTATGGTACTTTTCGATCAAATTTAACGCGTCTTTTCGGTTTGGATTTACACTAAAAAACGGCACGACCTCGTTTGGATTTTGCTCGTAAAAGGCAAAAACCTCCTCGTTTGAGGCGCAGACGGTTTTGTCCTTGTGCACGAGGTTTCCGCTCTCGTCAAATTTCGCATCGACGCCAAAAACTACAGACTTTTGGACGAAATTCGAGCTTTTAATCAGCCGCGCGAAGTTGCTTTTGTAGCCTTCAAAGCCGTTTTTTATAAGCTCGCGCCTGTTTATGTCGAATTTTTTAGCAAAAAACGCAAGCGCTAGTTTGTCGTAAAATCGGTCGAATTTGACGTCCGAGCTAAGTAAATGCGAGTGGATATCGACGGTTTTTATCTGCATTAAATTTGCGTTTTGCAAGCCGCCAAATTTGATCTCCCGAACGGCGGTTTCGTTAAATTTACCCCGCGAAAACCCGCTCGAATTTGCTTCGTTTGCCGTCAAATTTACGCTCGTTTTGGCAAATTTATCTTTGGCATAAATTTGATCCGTCGCGTTTTGGCAAAACTCGAGCGTTTTTGGCGCGGCCGTCTCGCTCGCTCTCAAATTTGAGCTCAAATTTGAGAGCGCATTCTGCTCGGTTAAATTTGCGCGAGTTAAATTTGCCCATTCGTTTTGCCTAAACGCCGCACCGGGCGCGCTTAAATTTGTCCGCCTCAAATTCGGCTCCGTTTCGCCCGTCAAATTTAAACTAAAGTCGGCGACGTTTGCGTCTATGTCGCCGCGCGCTAAATTTGAGCTTAAATTTAAACTAAGATTTGCGGCGTTTGCGCCCGTCAAATTCGTCGCCGTTTTGCCGACTAAATTTAAATGAAATTTCGAGTTTGCCGAATTCGGCGCTAGATTTAAAGCCCTCTCGCTCGCCGAATTTACAAAATCCGCCCGCGCACCCCAGCCGTTTACCGCCGCTAAAACGCCGAAATCTTCGCGGCTTGGCGCATAAATTTTATCTCGAAACATCGTTTCTCCTTTTTAAAATTTGACGAAATCATAGCCTAAATTTTAAAAAGTGTCAAGTGGTGCTTTACGCTTTATGATTTTCTAAGCTAAATTTGCGTAAGATTTCGTCAAATTTAACGAAAGGAAAGAGATGAGCTACAAGATGAGCGAGCTTTGCGAACTATCGCAAACGCCCAAATCAACGATACTCTTTTACGTCAAGGAGGGGCTTTTGCCCGAGCCTGTGAAGGTAAAAGACAACGTGCATCAATACGGCGAGGATACGCTTTTGATGCTAAATTTCATCAAATACGTCCAGAGCAACTTCCACCTAAGTCTAAAGGAGGTAAAGGCGCTCACGCAGCAAAAGGGCTTTAGCTTTAAGCGCTGCTACGAGGCGCTTTTTGATTCGCTCGATACCTTTATGGGGTCAAATTTCGCCCAGACGCTAAGCGCCGAGCAGGCGTGCGAGAGGCTTGGTATTACCGAGGCCGAGCTGGATAAATTTATAAAAGACGGATTTATCTTTATGCGAGGCGGTAAGCTAACGCAAAAAGAGGTCGAGATCCTGCAAATCGTGCTAGAGACCCAAAAAAGCGAGCACGGGCGGGAAATTTTACAGACCTATATAAATTTAGCCAAACAAACGGCCAAAATCGAAGCTAAGTGCGCGCGCGAAATTTACGCGAAAGCAAAGGATAAAAACGCGGCTTTAAAGCTCGTTTTCGACAATATCTTGATCCTAAAACCATACATCTTAAATTTTCACACATTCGATGCCTACAAAAAGGAGAACAAATGAAAGGCGTTTTTTCGGTTAGGGGCTTTTTGCCCTTTTTGATCGTTATGTTTATCAACGCAGTCGTGGATCTTGGCCACAAGATCACGATCCAAAACATACTTTTTAAGAGTATCGAGGATGAAAATTTACAGATCATCCTGACCTCGCTCGTAAATTTGCTGATCTTGCTTCCATACATCATGCTTTTTAGCGTTTCGGGCTTTTTAAACGATAAATTTTCGCGCACCCGCATCACTAGATACGCGGCGGCGAGCGAAATTTTACTCACGCTTTTTATCACTATAAGCTACCTTTGCGGTTGGTTTTACGTGGCGTTTGGCACGACGCTACTGCTAGCGGTGCAAAGCGCGGTGTATAGCCCCGCTAAATACGGACTAATCAAAAAAATCGTAGGCGCAGAAAAGCTGGGCGCGGCAAACGGTATCGTGCAGGCCTTTACTATCGTAGCGATTTTACTTGGCTCGTTTGTTTTCTCGGCGATTTTCGAGAGCTACGCCGCTACTAGCACGGATGCCGCAGAGATGATAAAATCAGTCTGGTTTATCGGCGCGATACTTTTCGTTTGCTCGGTAGCCGAGACGATTTTTACGTTTAAGATTCCATTTTTCGAGGCAACCGACGCGGAGCTTAAATTTGATGCGAAAAAGTACTTTAAACTAGGCTACTTAAAAGAAAACACGAGGCATATCTTTAACAACAAAAACGCCTTTTTATGTACGCTTGGGCTTTCTATTTTCTGGGCGGTGGCGCAGCTGGTTATCGCCGTTTTCCCCGCTCACTACAAGGCTATGAGCGCGGATAATAACGTCATGATCGTGCAGGCGATTTTAGCCGTTAGCACTATCGGTCTGGTCGCGGGCTCGGCGCTAGCGGGCAGCTACTCGAAAAATCACATCGAGATGGGCATCGTGCCTTTTGGGGCACTTGGGCTTTTTGCTTCGCTGCTTATGTTTGCGCAGGGTTCAAGTGCTGCGTTTATGACGCTGGCGTCGTTTTTGTTCGGCTTTAGCGGCGGTATTTTCATCGTGCCGCTAAACGCAAATATCCAGTTTTTCACGCCCGAAGAGCAGATGGGCCGCACGCTGGCGGGCAGTAACTTTATCCAAAACATCTTTATGGCGGCGTTTTTACTGCTTGCGATGGCGTTTAGCATATTTGCCGTTAGTACGCCCGAAATTTTCGTCATTACTTCTTTTAGCGTGCTTATCTGCGCGCTGGTAGCGATAAAGTACCTGCCGCATCTTTTTGCTCGTTTGCTTATCATGCCGTTTTTTAGGATCGGATACACGATCAACGTCGACGGCGTCGAAAATATCCCGCAAAAAGGCGGCGTGTTGCTGCTTGGCAACCACATGAGCTGGATAGACTGGGCGGTGCTGCAGATGGCCTCTCCGCGTCCGATCAGATTTGCGATGCATAAGAGCTTTTATGAAATTTGGTACCTAAAATGGCTGTTAAATTTATTTGACGTGATCCCTATCGGCGCGGGAGCGAGCAAAAGCGCGCTAGAAAAGATCCGCGAGTGCCTAGACGCGGGCGACGTGGTGGCGCTGTTTCCTGAGGGCCATATCAGCTATAACGGCCAGATAGACGAGTTTGCGCACGGTTACGAGATAGCCGCAAGCGACACGAACTCCGTCATCGTGCCGTTTTATCTGCGCGGTCTTTGGGGTTCTAGCTTCTCGCGCGCTCAAAAATACTACCAAAAAATCAGCCGCAAAATAGACGGCAAGCGCGCTATCAGGGTGAGCTTCGGCGCGCCTTTGGCACCTGAGACCAAAGCCCCGCAAGTACGCGAAAAAGTAGTCGAGCTATCGTTTTTTAGCTGGGCGGAGTATCTAAAAACTCTAGAGCCTATGCAGTTTAGCTGGCTAAAGCACGCCAAAGCGGATCTGTTTAAACGCTCGATGGTAGATAGCACGGGCGCTGATCTAAACAATCTCAAGGTTATCGCGACGGTGCTAGTGTTTTTGTCTAAATTTAAATTCGCGTTTTTAAAAGAGCGAAACGTCGGCGTGATACTTCCCTCCTCGGTGATGGGTAGCATTATAAATTTGATGTTATTTATCAGAGGCAAGATAAGCGTAAATCTAAACTACACGCTTAGCGAGCAAAATTTGATCGGCTGCGCGGATAAGGCGGGGTTAAGAAGCATAATCACGTCGCGCCAGTTTATCGCCAAGCTAAAGGCTCGCGGCTTTGAGCTAGAAGAATCTCTAAAAGGCAGACTAATCTATCTCGAAGACGTCGCGCAGGGCATAAGCAAGGCCGATAAAATTTGCGCGATGCTAAAAGCGATTTTAATGCCTCGCTGGCTGCTTGAGCTTATATATTTTCGCGACGTTCGCATCGACGATGATGCGACGATACTCTTTAGCAGCGGCAGCGAAGGCACGCCAAAGGGCATCGTGCTAACGCATAAAAACATAATGGCTAATATCAAGCAAATTTCAGAGATCGTAAACACGGACGGCAACGACGTGATTTTAGCGTCGCTACCGATATTTCACTCGTTTGGGCTTACAGCGGCGACCTTTTTTCCGCTTAGCGAGGGTATCGCCTCGGCTCACGTGCCCGATCCCACGGACGCCTTTGCCGTGGGCAAGATGGTTGCTAAATACCACGCGACGATAATGTTTGGCACGTCGACGTTTTTTAGGCTCTATACCAAAAACAAAAAGCTAAATCCGCTGATGTTTTCTACGATCCGCTACGCCATCGCCGGCGCAGAGAAGCTAAACGCGGCCGTTAAGCGCGAGTTTAAGATTAAATTCGGCGTCGAAATTTACGAAGGCTACGGCACGACCGAGACCTCGCCAGTAGTTAGCGTAAATACCGCAAACGTGCTAGAGCCCGAGTTCTTTAAAGAACTCGTTTTTTCAAAAGAGGGCAGCGTGGGTCTACCGACTGCGGGCACGATAATAAGAATCTGCGATCCTACAAGCCTAGAAAAGCTAGAAAACGGACAGGCTGGCCTCATCCTAAT
>CAUQCZ010000034.1:0-9695 GCA_963516335.1 uncultured Campylobacter sp.
ATTTAGGGCGTCAAATTTAGCCGCAAATTTGAGCGAGATTATCCGCAAGAAGTAAATTTTAAGCTAAAATTAGCCTTTTTGAAAGGGCAAAATGGAGCTTTTACTTCTCTCTATCGCGCTTGCTATGGACGCGGCGGCGCTTAGCATCGCAAACGGCGCAAAATACCGCAATCTCGCGCTATCAAAGATTTTATTTATCGCATTTGTTTTTGGATTTTTTCAGGCGGCGATGCCGCTTGCGGGCTACTTTTTGGGCGCGGCGTTTGCGAGATTTATCGCGCAGATCGATCATTTCATCGCATTTGCGATTTTGGGTTTTCTGGGCGTAAAGATGATCCGAGAAGCCTGTAGAAACGAACCCGCGCAGGCCGTGAGCCTTGATACGAAGATGCTGCTCTCAGGCGGGTTTGCCACCAGCATCGACGCGCTAGCCGTGGGCGTGACGCTGAGCTTTACGGCTACTGATATCTGGTTTAGCGCCGCCGTGATCGGGATAGTTTGCTTCGCGCTTAGCGTCGCTGCGTTTTACATCGGTAAATTCGCGGGAGAGTTTTTGGAGCAAAAGGCGCTGATTTTAGGCGGCGCGATCCTCATCGCACTAGGTTTTAAAATCCTAATCACGCACCTTTTAGATCACGGATTTTTGAGCTAAAGGCTAAATTTAGGATTTAGCGGGCTAGTTTAGCTTTACCGCGAGCGTAAATTCGCTAAAATCGTTAAGCCGGCGTAAATTTAAACGCGGCCGACGAATACAGAAACATTTTAAGGAGTTTTATGAGCAGAAAATTTAAAATCATAGATTGCGTCAATAGCGACATATGTTATCCTTACGCCCCAAAGTCGTCGCAGGGCAGAGACGCCAGGGTCGAGATCTACCCGCCTAACAGACTAGCTGAGGGCATAGCCTTTGCTAAAGAACACGACATCCGCGCCGTTTGGATAACGGGTAATCCAAGCGCGCCCTTTTCGCTTGATTTTAGCGCGTTTGAAATCTTTCCCGAGATAGAGTCTGTAGGGATTTCGAAGGATTTTAAAATCGGCGAAGTAAAGGGCGTGGAGGCGCTTTACGGCACTGCGATACGTGCTTTTATATTTCACGAAAACGCCGAATTCGGGCTTGATTTCTCGCGGTTTAAAAATTTGGAAGCGCTTGAGGCGACGCAAAACAAAAAGATGAAATTTAACCGCCTGCCGCCCACTTTGCGCTACGCTAAACTTTCAAAACTCACGCACGAAAATTTGGCCATTTTCCGCGATACGCCAAAGCTTGAGCAGCTAGAGCTGGCTTTTACGAGGATTGTGAACCTGGACGGCATAAAGCGTTGCAGCGAACTAAATTTTTTGTTTATTTTTTCTGCGCCTAGGCTTACTAACGTAAGCGAGATAAATGCTCTAAAAAAGCTAAAGTGGCTGTATATCGAGCGCTGCAGGCTGCTTAATAGCGCGGCGATAGAAGGCATTCGGCTAGAGTCGCTAGAGCGTTTCGATGCGCGCTTTAACGCGGAAAATTTGAAATTTTTAGCAAATTTTCCGAATTTGCGAGAATTCTTTTTTAAATACGTAGCAGACGGCGATCTAACGCCCATACTAGAGAGCAAAATCAGCTGCTGCGGCTTTGAAAGCAGGGGGCATTATTCGCACACTTGGAGCAAGCTCCACGACCTGCTAAAGGCAAAATACGGCGAAAAATGAAGCAAGATAACGCATGCAGACTAAAACCGGCGCAAACGAAATGAAAATTTTAGGCGACGTCATCACTCCAAACGTCGGCGTCGGAGGTATATATTTGGGCGAAAACGTTAATGATATCTTTAGTAAATTAGACAAACTAGGCTACGAAATAAGCGATATACGCGACGACTGCATAAAAATAAAAGAATCGTTTTTGGATATTTATTTCGACCCTATAAATTTTGAAATTTCCCTTATCTCGTGCGGCGTAAATTTTAACGGATATTGTAAAACGTCAAAAGGGCGCATTTGGGCCGGGATGAGCGTAGCAGATATCTTGCAAAATACGACCGAGCAGGTCGCTTGGGGCGGATTCGTCGCGGTCGATAGGATTTTGGGTATCGGTTTTCCTTTGCCGGAAGAATTCGACGATTTTTCCGAATTAACCGATTTTTTAGATTATGATTTCGTTTTTAAAGAATTATGCGTATATAAAGATGCAAACGCGAATAATTTAAAGGCCAATAAGCGGCGCAAGCGATAGAAATAAAAATTCGGCAAAATCGCAAATGAAGCGTTTTATCTAGTAAGAATAATCGGATGGAAAATAAAAGAAGAGGTCGTTTATTCGGATTTAGCTAATCCGAAACAAGGCTTGTCGGCAGCGGCTTATACGGACTCGCATAGAGATATCCTTTTAACTAGAAATTATTGCTATTTAAATACGTTAATAGTTAATAAAGATTTAAAAGATGAAATCTTAACTCTTTTTCGTAACCCTTTTTTGTACTCGCTAGGCGAATGGAAAAAACTATCGTAATTAGCGTGGCTCGGTCGGCGACTAAGTTTTGGCGTCTTCAAAAAATCGTATATAGGCTTATCGATTATATTTTTGATGCTATTTAAGTAACTAAAATACTCGTCGAAACAAACTACGTTAAGCTCGTTTTGATAAATAAATAATCGCATACGAATCCACCCCTCTATTACTTGGTTATTTCTCTTAAATTTACCCTCTGCCGCCGTAAAGCACCACGCAAGCGCCAAGCAAGCAAATCGCGCCGCCGATTAAGTCCCATTTGGTAAAGGCTTGCTTTTCTACGAAATGCAGCCAAAGCAGCGACGAGACGATATAGATGCCGCCGCAAACGGCGTAAGCGCGTCCGGCGAAGTCTAAATTTACTCGCGTCAAAATATAAGCAAACGCCGCGAGTGACGCACCGCCGAGCCCCAAAAACAGCGCGCTTTTGTAATACACGCCCAAAAGCTAAAGCAGCCCAAAATCTCAAAAAACGCCGCCGTGAAATAAAGCAAGATTTCTTTTAACAAAGTCCGTCCAGATCGATCTCGATGCCCACGGGGCAGTGATCGGAGCCTGCGATGTCGCTTAGGATAAACGCGTCTTTTAGGCGGTCTTTGAGGCTTGCCGAAATGAAAAAATAATCGATCCTCCAGCCGACGTTTTTAGCGCGGGCGTTAAAGCGGTAGCTCCACCACGAATACGCGTCCGCCTCGTCGCCGCGCACGTGCCGAAAGGTGTCGATAAAGCCGCGCGAGACGACCTCGTCCAGCCACGCACGCTCGATAGGCAAAAAGCCCGAGGTTTTGGCGTTTGCTTTGGGGTTTTTGAGGTCGATTTCGCGGTGCGCGGTGTTTACGTCGCCGCAAAATATCACGTCTTTGCCCTGTTTTACAAGCTCCTCTATATACGCCAAAAATTTAGCGTAAAAATCCATCTTGTAGGCCAGGCGAGTCTCGTCTTTTTGTCCGTTTGGAAAGTAGATGTTAAAAAGCGCGACATTGCCGAATCTATGCTCCAAAACCCGCCCCTCGTCGTCGTCAAAAAACGCCGCTTTTTGCGTGGCGGAGCTAAATTTAGCCAGACTCATCACGCCTGAATACCCCGCGCGAGTCGCCGAATTTACGCTGATTTCGTTAAATCCGAGCTTATAAATCTCGGCGGGCACGTCGCTCTCGCGCACCTTGATCTCCTGAAGGCCCAAAAAATCGGGCTTTTGCTGTTCTAGCCAAGCAAAGCCGTCTTTTGCTGCGACGGCGCGCAGTCCGTTTACGTTCCAGCTGATTAGTTTCAAATTTTATCCTTTGTAAAAAACGGCTATAATAGCGAAAATTTTAGAAATTCGGACTTTGATGAACGAGCTAACAAGGGAAATTTTCGCTCAAATTTTGGGCGAGAAAAAGACGGAAATCATTTTATTTTTAGCGCAAAATGCCGACGAAAACGGCTTTATCTGTATTAAAATTTCGCAAATCTGCGAGCAAACGAGCGCTAGCAAACCCACCGTCATAGAGACGATAAAACTGCTAGAGAGCCGTAAAATTTTCGAGCGTATCAAAAACGGGATTTACCGCTTTAAAAATCTAAAAGAGCTACAAAAATAAGCAAATTTAGCTTTTTTCGCGCGGCCGTATCTACTTCGAGCAAATTTGGCGCGCGCTAGCAAATTTGCGTAATTTAAATTTAATCGCGCAAAATTTATTCAACCTAGCTCACCGAAATTTGTGTCAAATTTAATCATACAGATTTTACTGCCGAGCCGCAAATTTAACCGACCTTGGCTGGGCGATGCGTTCGTAGTCCTTTGCGTTTAAAATGATAGAGCGATCTAACAAGCCTGCGTTAAAAGCAAGCTCGTCGTAGCGCGTAAATAAGCTAGGATCGGCGATCAGCTCTAGCTCCTCGCAAAAGCTAAACGGCGGAACGCTGCCGGGTACGCAGTCCGTTAGCCTCGCGACCTCGTCGGGGCTTGCTAGGCTAGCTCTAGTGCCGCTGAGTGCGCTCGCGATGAGCTGCAAATCAGCCTTGTAATCAGCAGGCAGCACCGCCAAAACATATCGTTTGGCACCGCCGCCTTTTACGACACAAACGAGCGCCTTAGCTCCCTGTCCTAGCTGCGTGCCGCGCGCTACGGCAACCTCGGCCGAGGTTTTGACGCTCTCGTGAGATACCGCGCGAAAGTTTGCGTTTTGCGCGCTTAGCAGCTCTTTTATCTTCTCGAAAATTTGCTCGGACATCGCTATTCCTTTGGTTTAAATTTTAGTTTAGATTATACAGCAAATTTTAAAATATCCGCCTTGCAGCTCCCGATTATTTTAAAGATTTAGCAAACCGAATGCGTCTAAATTTAAATATTTTTGGCTATTATTTTGCAAATTTGCCCTAAAATGAATGCAAAGAAGAATAGCAAATTAACAAAGTAAAAATATGCAAATAGATAAAATCCAAATCGAAGCGGGCTGGAAAGAGGCGCTAAAAGATGAGTTTTTAAGCGAAAATTTCGCCCGCGTGAAGGAAAATTTCCTACGAGCAAAGGCTGCGGGCGAGGTCTATCCGCCAAACGCGCTGATATTTAACGCCTTTAATCTAACGCCCTTTAACGCCGTCAAAGTCGTAATCCTGGGCCAAGACCCGTATCACGGCGCGGGGCAGGCGATGGGGCTAAGCTTCTCCGTGCCGCGCGGCGTCAAAATCCCGCCTAGCCTGCAAAATATCTACAAAGAAATTTACGATGATTTGGGCGTTACGCAGCCAAATTCGGGCGATCTGAGCTACTGGGCGAAGCAGGGCGTGCTGCTGCTAAACGCGACGCTAAGCGTTAGCGCGGGACAGGCGAATTCGCACTCAAATTTTGGCTGGCAGGAGTTCACGGACGCTGCGATCAAAAAGCTTAGCGAGCGCACCCAAAACGTCG
The DNA here is from genome assembly GCA_963516335.1 of uncultured Campylobacter sp. Taxonomy (GTDB): domain Bacteria; phylum Campylobacterota; class Campylobacteria; order Campylobacterales; family Campylobacteraceae; genus Campylobacter_A. Next base: position 5,385 of record CAUQCZ010000034.1, read on the forward strand.
TTTTCATGCTCTGGGGTAATCCCGCTAAGGCAAAAGCCTCGCTCATCGACGCATCGCGCCACCTCGTGCTAACGGCGGCTCATCCAAGCCCGTTAGCGCGCGGCGCGTTTTTTGGTTGCAGGCACTTTTCAAAGGCGAATTTGTATCTAGCGCAGCACGGCAAAGCGCCGATAGATTGGGATCTAAACAACTCCGTTTAGAGCCGAGCTAGCCGAGTAAATTTTGCTTTAAATCTACGCAAATAGACGAATTTAACAAAGGAGTAAAATGGCGATTTCAATCAAACTCAAAAAGCGTTGGGATGTTTATCCCGCTTTGCAAGACGTGCTTGCGGCGACTAAAAACCTTAGCGTATCGCCCTTTGGGCTTACGGAAGAGGGCTTGCAGGATTTTCGCGGGATTAAGCTCGTAGGCGAAAGAGCGCAAGTTCCTTTGCGAAATGGCTATATGTGGGAAAACATATCCAAACCTCTCCATACCTCCCTATCTTATGCCGATTTTACAGGCTCGGTGTGGCAGTATTTTGCCATTGAAGAAACAGACGATTTTACCCCTGTGATCGACCACGTTATTTTCGACGAAAGCATGTTTCAATTGAGTGCCTATGCTATTTGCGGAAATGGCGCTACCTTCTTATCGTGCAGTTTTGCTGGTTGCAAATACAAATGGGGAGATTTTATAGGAGCTACACTAAAAGACTGTCGTTTTACCCAAATCAAAAAGAATATCCGCTTAAAGTTCAATAGTTGCAAACTGTTAGAGGACTGTCTCTTTAGTGGAGAAATCCACAAGGCGCTTTTTTGGTATTCCAATCTGAAAAACTGTACCTTTGAAGGGCTGTTATACGACTGCTCTTTTTACGGAGCAGAAAAGACAGGAAACCTGCGTAAGGGAGAGATTATTCCGCCTGAAAAAGTGGATAATAGAATGGACGGCGTGGATTTTTCTAAGGCAGATGTCATTATGTGTAGCTTTTGGTCATTTTGTTATTTGGATAAAGTGAAACCCTCAAAAAACAATTGTGTATTCAAGCTAACCGATGAATTTTATAGCTGTTTGCTTTTCATTATCAAAAATAGCGATAGTCCTTTAAAAGAGGAGCTGATAAAAGAGGCAAAATCAGATTATGCTCCACATCCTACAACCCCCTATGAAGTAATACACCCTAAAGATTTTTTATATCCGGAAAAAGCAGAACTTGCCCAGGCGCTCTACGATCTCGTCTGCGAGGCGGCGGAGGCTACGGGATGCAGGGTGAAGTAGCAGAACCCCGAGACTAAGCGACTGGAAAATAAAAAATCTTAAACCGCTAAAATAGCAAAAAGCAAACGGCGCGGGAGGGCTAAAATTTAGAACTAAAATAAACGTTGTCTCCCGCGGCGATTTTAAATTTACCGTCAAATTTTGCCTTAAATATAATAGAAACGTAGGTTACATTACATTTAAAATAAATCAAAATAATAAATATATAAGAAATATACTGATACAATTTCATATCAAATATTATTTTCAAGGAGCGACGATGAGGAAAATTTTACTTTTAGCGGCGATTTGCGGCAGCATTTTTGCAGAGCAAACCTACGAACTAAACGTACCTAACATGAACTGCGGCGGCTGCGCCAAGAAAATCGAAGATGCCGCAAAAAGCGTCAAAGGCGTAAAAAGAGTGAGTTTTGATCTAAAAAGCAAGGACGTAAATATCACCGCAGATAGCGGCGCAAACGTGATGGACGTTGTGCGCGCCATCCAAGCTAAAAAATACAAAGTCGGTATCAAAGAATGAAAAAGCTAGCTCTAGTTTTTGCTCTTAGCGCGGCGGCGTTTGCGGACAAGACGCTAGTTTACGAGATACCCAATATGTCCTGCGTGAGCTGCTACGAGGTCATCACGCAGACGCTAAATACGCTTAACGGCGTGAAGAAATTTGAGGTAAATTTGGAAGCTAAAACGGCCGACATCGTCGTCGAGGATAGCTTTGCGGAAAATACGGTTGTAGAGGCGCTCAAAAAACAAGGCTATCAGGCGGTTTTAAAATCTGAAAAATAACGCCCGCGCGGTGTAAATTTGGCTCTTAGCGCGGTTTTTGGGTTTTTAGCAAACCTGCTTGGCGTAGTTTTCTTAAGCGGCGACTAAATTTAGGCGGCGTTTTTGTTTAAATTTGCGGTTTAAAGCGCGTTTAAAAACAAAGCTTAATCGCTGCGAAGATGAACCGCAAATAGCCGCCTTTTTACAAACTTTGCGGCGTAAATTTAGCCGAATTTAGCGACTTTTTAAAGCTAAAACGTAAGGCGAGTAAAATTTATCGCCGCCTAAAATGCGCGGTTTTGACGCAAACGCCCAAAGCCGACAAATAAATTTAACTAAGGATAATTATGAAAAAAATGGCTAGCTTTTTGGTAGCGGCTGCGGCATTAAATTTGCCGCTTTCGTATTCGGTAGCGAGTCGCGACGCTAATCAAGACTCTTTAAATTTAACCGCATTAAAGGCGTTAAATTTAAGTACGCTAAACGCTGCGGAGGTCGTACTAGATAAAGTCGAGGTCAGTGCCGACGCCAACGCTACGAAAGAACCCGGAAAACTAACGCGCGCGGATATGGATCTGATAACGTCTAAAAATCACGGCATAACCGATCTTTTAAAAGGCAATCCAAACGTCGCCTTTAGCGCGAAAAACGCCAAAAGCGTGCGCGCGGGCGAGCTGGCTCCGCAAGATATCAGCATAAACGGCGCGAGCTACTATCAAAACAACTTTACCCTAGACGGCGCGAGCATAAATAACGACCTAGACCCTAAAAAACGCACGTGGAATAACCACAACAACATCTGGAGCGACAGCACGATAGGCTCGCAAGCCATGAGCGTAGATACGGATCTGTTAGGTAGCGTCGAGGTGCTAGATAGCGCGGTCTCGGCTAGATACGGCGGCTTTCAAGGAGGCGCAGTAAATGCTAAAACCAGAGACCCCAAAAGCGGCTTTCACGGCGTGCTTAGCTACTCTTATACGGGCGGGGATTGGAGCAAAATTTATAAAGACGCCTCCGCCGAGCAAAGATACGACGACGGCGATCTAGCCGATATGAGCGACTTTAAAAAGCGCAGATATAGAGTCGGCGCTGAGGGATATTTGACGCAGAATTTCGGCCTTTTGCTAGACTACTCGAGGCACCGCTCCGTCATAGAAAACCACTACAACAAAAAACAGATAAATCAAAATTTATACTCGTTTCCGGATGACAGGCAGACCAATGATAATCTTTTCGTAAAAGGCGTTTGGGGCGTGAGCGATAAATTTACGCTAAAGCCGAGCTTTTTGTACTCTAGGCTAGATAACTACACCTCCGCCAAGCGGTACCTAGACTCCCAGCTCACGCTAAAATACGGCGGTTACGTCGCGGCTCTCGAGGCGCAGGCCGATCTTGAGGGGGTATTTTTAGAGCAGACGCTTAGCTACTCCGCCTCGCAAAATAGCCGCGACTATGAGTATGATACCGAGTACTACGGCTACAAACCCTCAAACGTCAAAAACTGGGGAACCAATCCTAGCCCGAATTTCGGCTCGGGCATAGGGGGTCTAAACGATTTTGAACAACGCCAAAACAAGCTAGCGTATAAATTCGACGCAAGCGTGAAGGAATTTGAGGCACTGGGCGCATCGCATCTGGTGAAAACGGGTTTTGAGATAGCTAGACAAAGCGGCAGCTACGAAATACCGCGCACCCGCGTATCCTACGGCACGCCAAAGCCTTTGATGAGCGGAACGTGCATTGCCGGCGATAAAACTTGCGTCATAGACGATAGCTTCGCCTCCCAGGGCGCGGTCGGTCAATATCTATCGAAAAAAACCTACTACTACGCCGTAAAAACCAAGGCTACGCAAACCAATCTCGCCCTTTATCTCGAAGACGAGATGAGGTTTGGTGCGTTTAAATTTCGTCCTGGACTTCGCATTGAGCGAAACGGCGATAACAACGACGTAAATTTAGCCCCGAGGCTGCTAGCCGAGTATGAATTTGCGGATAAAAATTTCATAGGAATCGGACTAAACCGCTACTACGGACGAAATTTTTTCGCGTATAAGATGTATAACGGCGTGTACAGGATGTATGAGACTTGCGAGAGAAGCTCGTACGGCGGGGCGTATACGTGCGGCGGACTGGCTAATAACCGCCGTCCCATCAGGGAGCTAAAGACGCCTTACGATGATGAATTTAGCGCGTATTATCGCGGCGACGTCGGCAACGCGAGGCTAAATCTCAAATACGTCAGACGCCAAGGCCGCGACGAATTAGCGACGAAATACGTAAGAGAGC
>CAUQCZ010000035.1:0-9629 GCA_963516335.1 uncultured Campylobacter sp.
AAGGCTAGACAAATAGTCTGCCGCAGACTTAAAATTTCAAATCTCTCTCAAAAGCGCTCGCGAGACAAGCCGCTAAGGGTAAAAAAACCCGAGTATCTGCGTCGCCGCCTTTTCTTCTATATATGGGATTATATAACTTGGCGAATAAAGATTTTGGCCGCTTTCGATCTCGAGATTGGTCCTTTGCTCGCTGCCGTTTGCGCGGATCATAACGCTGATAAAGGCTCTATAAAGATAATAATCCGTCCTGTCGTAAAAATCGTCGTCAAACGGGTCGCCAAAAAGCATGCCAAAGCCCATACTTCGCGCGCGCCCGTAGCTGCCAAAGCCATAGCCCATGCTCATATACGCGCGCGGGCGTTCGCGTCGCTCAAAGCGCTGCAAGCTCGCAAAATCACCCATTATCACTATGTCGGCGCTCTTTTGATCCATGCTTTGCGTAAAGCCGTTTTGCAGTAGCTTGTTTCGCACGGTGTTTTCTAGCGTGTTTGCGTAGCCGCAGGAGTTTTTAAAGTAAACATAGACGCTGCGCGAGGCTTTTTTTACGTCGCCGTTTGTTATAAAAATCGGCATCGTACTTCTAGCGTAAAGCTCGGGCGTGCGGGGCTCGCCGCAGCCTACAAAAAAAATCGCAAATAGCAAAATAGAGAAAATTTTTAGTTTCATTTCACGTCTCCTTGCTCAAATTTGACCGCCGCAAATTTAACGCGGACGGGTCAAATTTAGGATCAAATTTAAGCGTATTTTACTACTAAATCTTTAGGTTCGAGTAAATTTATAATACCAGCTTGATCTCGTTTTCTAGAGTGGCTTTTGGAGTGAGCCCGATGAAGCGTTTTTTGAGATTACCCTCGCCGTCAAAGACGAAGATCGCGGGCACGCCCATCACGCCGCCCACTGCCTTGCTGAAATAATCGACCGAAACTTTGTCGCTAATGACGTCGTAGGCGATGCCGTGGTGCTTCACCATGTCGATATCTTTATCAAAGCCAAGGCTGGGTCCAAATATCCCGTAAACGCCGAATTTATCCTTAAGCTCGGAGTAAATTTCATTTACGATCGGAGCTTGCGCTACGCAGGCGCCGCAGGACGTGCCAAAGAAAAAGAGCATATAGGGCTTGCCGTCCGTTTTAAGCCGCCTGCCCTCGGGAAAATAGTGCGTATCGACGCCCTTTGGCGAGTTTAGGCTAATGTGGTGTTTATCAAAGCCGCTATTTCCGCAGCCCGCTATCATCGCCGCCGCAAAGACTAATAATATATATTTTTTTATCATAATTCTCCCAAATTTAAACCGTCGCAAAGGCGCTTTGGCCGCTTGGCTGAGCAGCTAACCTCTCGCATGCCTCTGCGCGCTCGCCGTCGCTTACGTAGTGGATGTTTTCCATCTTGCCGTGCCTTAGATAGACGATCTTGTCACCAAACTGCCCAAGATCCGGGTTGTGCGTGATGAGCAGGATCGTTTTGCCCTCGCTTCGCAGCTTTTGAAATAGCTCCAAAACTACGCGTTCGTTTGCTTCGTCAAGGTTGCCAGTCGGTTCGTCGGCTATCAAGATATCAGGATCGTTTATCAGGGCGCGCGCGATGCATAGACGCTGCTGCTCGCCGCCGCTAAGCTGACTCGGACGGTGATCGAGCCTATGCCCCAGCCCCACTCGCTCGAGCGCCTTTTTAGCGTCTTCTTCGTCCACGCTGCTGTGATAGTACTGCGCTATCATCACGTTTTCGACGCAGTTTAGGTAGGGGATGAGGTGAAACTGCTGAAATATCAGTCCGATCTTTTCGCGGCGAAATTTGAGCATCTCCTCGTCGCTAAGCCTGCTAGCGTCGTCTCCACCTAGCGTGTACGTGCCTGCGGTCGGCTCGTCCATAAGCGAGAGGATATTTACCAGCGTACTTTTGCCGCTGCCGCTTGGACCCATTATACTGACCCACTCGCCGGCGTTTACGTCAAAGGTAATGCTCTCTAGCGCCTTTACTTCGCCGAATCTTTTTTCTATCCCGTTTAATCTTATCGCGTACTGCATATTATTCTCCTCTTAAAATATCGGCCATTTTATTTTCTAGCGCCCGTTTGATCGGATAGATCGAGGCCGCACCCGCAAAAACGAGCGAGATCGCCATCGCTATCGGTATGCTCATAAATCTAAAATCGATGCTCGAATCAAAAATCGCGTAACCTAAAATTTGCGCTAAGCCATAGCCTAAAATTGCGCCTACAAAAGCCGCCGCAAACGCCGTGACGAAGGTCTCGACACCAAACAAATTTAACACGTTTTTCTTGCTAGCTCCTAGCGCTCTAAGCAACGCGATCTCCTTTGAGCGCGAGAATAAAATCGCGCTTAGCGTCGTGTTTACGCACATTGAAGTGATGAGCAAGATGACAAAGCTAACCAGCGCCATCAAAAGCTTAATCTTATCCAAAATCAGACCCTCTGATTTTGAAATTTTAGCCACTGGCTTAACGGAAATTTGCTCGTCGCTAAGGCTCTTGCCAAGCTCGCTTATGTAGTCAAATTTGCCCGTTACTACGGCTTCTGCATAGTTTAGCGTATTTGGCTCGTTTGCTATCTTTTGCGCTAGAGGTAGCGAGATGATGAGCAGCGAGTCCTCCTTGTCGCCGTCTTGCACGATGCCGCGAATCTTTACCTTTTCGCCCGAATTCGCGCCGATTTGTCTTACTTCGATCACGTCGCCGACCTTAAAGCCGCTTTGTTTGGCTAGATCGGTGCCGATTAGCGCGTTTCTCTCGTCAAAATCGAGCGTTATGCCCTGCCCCTCTTTAACCTCCAAAAACGGCTTAACCCGCGTTAGATCGCTAAATTTAACGCCCATGGCGATCGCAGTCGTTGGGCCTATGTTTACCTGCGTGAAAAGGTATCCGCTCTGCCCGATTAGCTTGTCGCTTGGGATTTTGGCGATCTTTTCGTTAAATTTAGCCTCGTCTATTGCGTCGCTAACGGGGTCTGCCGGAGCAAAAACCACGTTTGCGCCGTAGCTTTTTAGCTCCTTCGTTACTTTTGAGTCGATATCTAGATATACGTTTACAAACGCCGCCGTCACGCACGCGCCAAGCAAGATAGAGACAATGATGACGCCCACTCTAGCCGCGCCAAAGCGCAGGCTTTTAAAGATAACGTTATAAAAAAAGCCCTTATTTGCGATCATATAGCACCTCCGCAGGCAAGAGTTTAACTACGCTTCTCATCGGCACGAGCGAGCCCGCGATCGAGATAAGAAGCGCAAAAGCGATACTAAGCGGAAGCACGATCCACGCGATGCCGATGCCGTAGCCAAAGATACTGTAAGCGATTATGTAGCTTAGCGCGTAGCCCAAAAACGCTCCCAAAATGCCCGCAAAAAACGCTACAACTAGGCTTTCGCTCGCAAAAAGGGCGTAAATTTCAAAGTTGCTAGCGCCTATGGCTTTTAGCAGGCCGATCTCTTTTTTACGCCTGTAAATTTCGCTAGTCATCAGCGATGTAATGCCGATAGAGGAGACCGCAAGCGCGATGATGCTAACGATGCCCATTAGGCTTTGGATTTTTTTCACGATGTTACTCTCGGCGTCGCTTACTTGCATCATCGCCTTGGCCGCTACGCCCGCGTAGTTCTCCTCGATCTGATAGGCTATGGAGCTAACGTAGGCCGAGCAGTACCACATATCATATTCGGCGCTATCTAGGTTGTCTAAATTTCGCCTGGCCTTGACGGATAGGTCGTTTTCTGGGATCGTCATCGCCGAAACCTCGGCTTTTGAGTATTGGCCTGGCTTATTTAAAAGCTCTTGGGCGAGCTTTAGCGAGGTTACGATCTTATAGCTTTCTTCGCCGGCTCCCTTTAGCACGCCCACGATTTTTACGCTACGTCCATTTAAATTTAGCTCGCTACCGACGCTCAGATTTCGCTTCGCGGCTAAATTTTCGCCCACGAGCACGTTTTGCGTATCGTCGTCCTCTATCCATTTGCCGTCGACCGCCCAAAAGCCAAACAGCGTTTTCACGCCCGTTTTAAACTCTGGCTCGTCGGCTACGTTTGCAAATTTATCAAACCAAGTGCCCGTGATTTGGTATTTTTCGCCACTAGCGTCCTTTACCTCGCCGTTTAAAAACGGAGCAAACGCTACGATGTTATTTCGCCAAAAAATTTCCTTTACCTTATGCAAATCCTCTTCGTTTAGATAGTTTTGCGATTTTAGCGGGGTGAAATTTTTACCCTCGATCTCGATAGCTAACGCTTCGCCCTTTGGCAAGACGACGATGTTTGAGCCGTAGCCACGTAGCTCGCTAGCGATCTGATCGCCGATTTTTAGCGTGATATTTAGCATACAAGCGATCAAAACCGTCGCCAAAAGTATGGTGATAAAGGCCATTCCCTTTTGCACCTTCGAGCCGGTGATCGAGCTTTTTATAAGCCTTAGTTGCATATTTTTCATTTTAAAGTCCCGTTTATATCGACGTATTTTTCAGGGTTGGCTTCAAATTCCGCCTGAGTTTTTTCGTTTTCAAAGAAATACGTCCTGTTGTAGTATAAATAAGATTTTGAGCCGATGTTGCTTACTTTTTTGCGGCTTACCGGATCTAGCACCGTTTTTTCGACGACTTTTGAGAAGTAGTTCGCGCCACTTTGGATGGTATCTAGCGTTACGGTTACGAATTTGCCGTCAAATTCAAAAGGCATAGGTATCGGGTTGCAGCCGCCTTCTTTGCCGACTGACGGCAAGAAAATGCGTACGTTGCACGAGATGCAGATGAGATCGCCGCCCTTTTTGACGTAGCCCATATCGCCGCATATAGCGCACGCGTCAAAGACGATGATCGGCGAAGCGCGGTCGGAAAAGCGGTTTAAAAGAAAAAATCTTATCTCCCTGCCTTCGTCGTTTATGTAGGCGTAGCGGTGAAGTTCATTGTCGGCTAGCTCTTGGACGTCAAATTTAAACTCGTTGTTTACGGGTTCTACGACGATAGGATCTGAGATCTCTGGCGGTTTAGATGCGTGCAGGTCGTAGTAGAGTCCGAAAATCAGAGCCGTAACGACGATAGTTATGCTGCTTTTGGAGTTTGCCGCCATGAAATTTCTAGCCGCGTTGTTAAATCTAAATTTATTCGAGCCCACGACTGATTTTACGAGCGGAGCCGGACGTTTTTTGAAATTTATAGCCGCCAAAATCAAAACCGAAAAGATGAAAAAATACTGTGCAAACGTCGTATAGTAAATGCCTTTAGCCACGAGCGAGAGCGCCCACGGATATGTAGGTATCATACCCGCCCGCATAAACTCAAGCCCCGTGTTTGAAATAGCTTGCACTATCAAAACTGCAAAAAAAAGAAGCGAAAACGTCCATAACACGTGCTTGCAGAGGCATTCTTTTAAATTTGAAACGACGAAAAACAAAATCAGCAAGAGCAAAAACGCAAATATCATCAAAAATAGGCTGATGATAGACTGCGTATCGAGTAGCTCGCCGGCAAATACCGGAAAATTTGCGCTAGCGTGAGCATAGGTTAAGCCGTAGCCTGCGCCTAAGGCGAAAAACGTTATCATCTTTGCAGGGTTAAATTTGATAAAAATCCAAAGCGCACTAACTAGCAAAAATACCAAAGTAGCCGCGTCAAATACCATTTTAACGCCCGCGTCGTGAAGCGTGAGTCTAGCGATCTTAAAAACGACTATGCCCACTGCGATACCCAAAACCGAGGGTAAAAACAGCGCTTTTAGGCTCTTTTTGTCGTTGTTTAACGCTGCAAAAAGGACAAATCCCAGTAACGATGAGATAACTTGGACGAAATATATAGACATGATTAGCCCTAAAATTTGAGAATTTAAGTAAAATTTAGAGCGGGCTTGGCCGCTCTAAGCCCGAATTATTTAGCAGGCGCTCCAGTGTATTGGAATTTATAAGTCGTGGTGAAAGGCTCAAACCATTTACCTACGCCTGTTTCTTTATCCGCATGGCGACCGAAGCCTTGTTTTTCAGGATTTTCTATATGAAATTTTAGCTCGTAGTTGCCCACGCCCGTATCCATTTTTAGGTTGGCTCCGTAGTGAGGGCCGTCTTGAGCGACCATAGGCATAAAGGTACCTTTTTTAACTTTGCCGTTATCTAGGTTTTTTAGCTCGTAATTAACTTTTAGATAAGGGATCCACTCGCCCGCCGCAAAACCGTTTTTATTTCCCTCGATAGCGTGTATGTCGGCCTCTAGGTGGATGTCGGCTTTGCTAGGAGATAGGTCGATGCCCTTTGGCTCCATGTCGATCGGCTCTAGATAAACAGCAGCTATCTCCATGCCGTTGATCTCTACCGGATCGCCGATAGGAAACTCGCCTGCTACGGCAACTGAAGCAACTAGGCTAAATGCCAAAGCTGTTTTAACGAATTTGTTCATGTTCTCTCCTTTAATTGGTTTGTAAATTTATTTTTAAGCCTCGCAGCAACCCGCGAAGCCGGAAACGTAAAATTTAAGCCTCTTTGGCTTGCTTGTTTTTCATTATGATCACGCCGATGATTAGCGCCGCTACCATGATAGCCTGCGGCACTAAGCTCTCGTAATACGGATAAATGCCTAGCCACTCGATAGTCGGGAAGCCTTCGATCTTAGTCGGAACGAAAATTTTACCCTCGACGAACTCCATAAGCCCCTTGCCCACAAACACGATCGACATATAAAAGATGATCGCCGAAGTGACCAAGAAAAACGGCTTGATCGGGATTTTGATAGCAAAAATTTTAAATACGTAGTAAGTAACTAGCAAGACGACGAGTCCTACTACAAATCCCAGCGCTATCATCGAGTAACCTGCGCTATCTTTAGCGTCGAAAATCAGCGCCTGATAGAAAAGTACGGTCTCCGCGCCCTCTCTAAATACGGCTAAAAATACCGTCCACCAAAGCGCCTTAGCAGAACCGGCCGATATCGACTCGCTGACGTGACTTTGGATATATTTGCTCCATTTTTTCGCGCCTGCGTTTGAGAGTAGCCAAAAACCTACGTAAAAGAGCAGTCCCACGGCGATAAGCATTACCGCGCCCTCCATCACCTCTCTTTTTTGACCTGCAGCGCCGGCAAATATCAAATTCATAATCCACGCCATAACAAAGCTTAGCACGACCGCTACGCCAAGCGAGCTGTAAACGATACTCATGCGCTTTTCGTTGCCGGTTTTTAGCAGATACGCCACGACGGCCGCCACGATGATAAGCGCCTCAAATCCCTCGCGCAGTATGACCGTAAGCGCGTAAACAAATAGCGCCCAAGGCGAGCTGCTGCCGCTTGTTTTTTCTAGCGCGGCGTCTAAATTTGCACCTAGATTATCGGCTGCTTGCTGGAGTCTCTCGACGCTCACGCCCGCTTTCATCAGCGCGACTACTTCGCCGAAATTTCCTTCTATCTTAGTTTTTAGACCGACGTCTATCGCGCCTACTTTATTTTCCATGCCGCTACCTTCGAACTCGTCGAAGTAAATATCCTGCGCATCGCTCATAGCTTTATCTACGTCTTTTGCGGCGTAAAGTTTGATCGCATCGGCGATTTTTGCCTTTATGTTTGCAACGACGGGCGCAAAATCAGTAGCCGCGTCATCCTCGGCGCTATCAGGCAAAACTACGTTGGTAGCTAGCGAGCCCGAGTCCATAGGTAGCTTGGCGACGTTTTCGTATATCAGCGCATCAAGCTCTTCCAAATTTGACTTTAGTACGTCGGCGGCTACATCGTTGTTTATCGCTATTATCGCCGAACCCATGCGTTTTTGGATGTCGCCGTCGATACCCTGACCGCCGTCTATAAATCTACGGATAGCCTCTTCTAACTTCGTGTTGCGATATAGCTCAAATTTGGCTTTGTTGTTTATCTGCTGTTTTGCTGCGTCTTTATCGCCCTTTTCGTAAGCCGCGCCCGCAGCGCTAAGGGCTGTTTTTATGTCGTTATAAACCACTTGCCAGTGCGGCTCTATAGCGGCGATACTTGCAGGCTGAGCCGTAGCTTGGCTAGCCTCAGTAGCTTTAGCAGTCTGTGCGGCGTCTGCGTTTTTAGGATCTGAGTACTCGCCGACTAGCTTATGTCCGGTGTTTATAACCGGCAAAACCTCATCCATTTCTTTATTTAGATCGTCCATTATGGCTTGTATCTCTTCTACCGATTTTTTGTCGATGATTGCCTTGCGGATCTTGCAGAATTTAGACTCCATCGAGTAGGCTTTTTCTCTCGAAAAATTTACCCTGATTGCTGCTTCGTTATTTTCAAAATGCCCAAAATAAGCATTTTGCGTAGCGGTTTTGGCTTCGTCGATCTTGCCCTCTTTATACTGCTGCATGATACTTACGAATGAATCTTTTATACTCTGTATCTCAGGCGTGTAGTCCGTATCCGCTGCATTTAGCGCAAACGGGATAAACAAAGCGAATATAAATCTCAAAATTTTAGTCATAAAAACTCCAAAAAAATATGTTTTGTGTGCGTATTCTATCATTAAAAAACTTTAGCGAAAATAAAAACGGCTATCAAGTACCTATAGTATCAACAAGCTGTTTTTTTGATTATCAAGTCTCTTTAAATTTTGATTTTAGCGAGTAGAAAAGTAACTAAATTTTAAAAATTTGGGATAATTATAGAAAAGAAATTTAGGAGCGAGATCGCTCCTAAATTTATTACGGCATCGCGACGGCTTGTCTTAGCATAACGCGCTTGCGAAATACGTTTGAAACCTCGGCCGCGTCGCCCACAAGTAGAGCGTTCGTAGCGCAAACGGCGGCGCACATCGGCACTTTGCCCTCAGACATCCTATTTTGTCCGTATAGCTCTCGCTCCTCGTGAGAGTTCGTCTCCTCCGGTCCTCCGGCGCACATAGTACATTTATCCATAGAACCCTTGACGCCAAACGCCCCGTCTCTAGGAAACTGCGGCGCGCCAAACGGACACGCATAGAGGCAGTATCCGCAGCCTATGCATTTGTTTTTATCGTGAAGCACGATGCCATCAGCTCTAATGTAGAAGCAATCAACCGGACAAACTTGCTCGCAAGGTGCATCGGTGCAGTGCTGACACGCGATAGTGGTTGAAACCTCTTTGCCCTCGATACCATCGTGAAGTGTGATAACCTTTCTTCTATAAATTCCTACTGGAAGCTCGTGAGCAGAAGAGCAAGCGACTTGACAACCAAAGCAGCTGATACATCTATTAGTATCTACAAAAAATTTCATTCTTGCCATCTTATCTCTCCTTACTCTTTACCTAAGGCGTCTCTCTCGCCATACTCGTGATAAAACGATGTTTTAAAGGTGTTCTCTTCAGCTTTTTCTATGCGGCAAAGACCTGCGTTAAATTCTGAAATTTGAGTAACTGGGTCAAATCCGTAGTTAGTAACTGTGTTAAAGCTCTCGCCGATAACATAAGGCTTAGTGCCCTCTGGGTAACGAGCTGAGAGATCGACACCTTGCATAACGCCAGCGAAGTTATAAGGCATACAAATTCTATCTGGAGTTACCATGTAGCTGTGGTAGCACCTTACTTTGATCTTCGTGCCTTGCGGGCTGTGGATCCACATCATATCGCGATCTTTTATGCCGTATTTTAAAGCAAGCTCAGGATGAACATTAGCAAACATCTCAGGTGTGATAGCTGAGAGGTATTTACTTG
>CAUQCZ010000036.1:0-8771 GCA_963516335.1 uncultured Campylobacter sp.
GGCCCAAACGGCTGCGGTAAAAGCACATTGCTCGAGATAATGGCGGGGCTTAAAGCGCCCTCTTTGGGCTATATAGAGCTTTTTCATCATAAAATTTCAAATCTCGAGGAGTATAAGCCGTTTCGCCGCGACGTGGGCTATCTTTTTCAAGAAAGCAACGATTGTTTCATCTGCCCGAGCGTACGCGACGACGTGATGTTTTCGCTACTTAGCCGCGGCGAGGACGAGGACGGCGCAAGTGCAAAAGCAGAGGAAATTTTATGCGAGCTTGAAATTTGGCACCTAAAAGACGAGATAGTGTTTAACCTCTCCGGAGGCGAGAAAAAGCTCGTCGCGCTAGCGGGGATACTGGTGGCTAAGCCTAAAATTTTACTACTTGACGAGCCTACGACGGCGCTTGATGCACAGATGCAAGCAAGGATAGCCGCTATCTTAAAATCCCTCGACGTTACGCAGATAATCGTCTCTCACGACAAGGAATTTATAAGCGACGTAGCGAGCGCAATGTACCGTCTAACTAAAAATGGACTAGAGTCGATATAAAATATTTTTATTTATACTTCTTTAAAAAAGCTCCTAAAATAGCAAAATTTATCAATGTATAATGATATATTTCATAAAATTACTAAATTTTATTACAAAGGAGAATTTTATGAAAAAGTTACTATTTATTTCTATCGCGGCTGCGGTTGTCTTCGGCGGCGAAAATTTACTCGTGGGAGCTGGCGGCGGATACAAAAAACCGGTCGCTGAAGTGATAGAAAATCTCAAAAAAGACGGCGTGCAGATCGAAGGCGCGTTTGCAAATTTGGGCCAGATAACCATCCAGGCAAAAGAGGGTAAGATGGCTGCGATCGTGGGCGACGAGGCGTTTTTAAAGAAAACGGACCTTGATATAAAGGCATATGAGCGCATCGGCAAGGGCGCACTCGTGCTGGTCACGCCAAAAGGCAAGCAGATAAAAGACGTATCTGAGCTAAAAAATCTCGCCAAAATCGCGATGCCCGATGCCAAAAAAGCGATCTACGGCGTAAGGACGACGGAGTTTTTAAAAAACTCCGGGTTAGAGGCCGATCTAGCGCCTAAAATGCTACCCGTTGCAGGCGTACCGCAAGTAGTCGCCTATGTAGCAAACGGCGAAGTGGATGCGGGCTTTATCAACTCGACCGAGGCCGTGGCTAGAGAGGACGAGTTTGGCAGCGTGATCTATATCGACGAGGCGCTTTATAGCCCCGTTTTTATCTCGGCAGCAAAGCTTCCCGCGTGCGAAGGCAGCGAGGCGTGCGCTAAATTTATAGACGAGATAAAAACTCCTCGCTCGAAGGAAATTTTCGCTAAATTCGGGCTAAAATAATTTAAATTTAGGGCTTTTGGCTCGGTTAAATTTACCGCCAAATTTCTGCTTTACGGGAGCGAAATTTGACGATTTTATCGCTCAAATTTGACGTCAAATTTAACAAAAACGCTAAAATTTACTCGCCAGATTTTGCTTGAGCAAAGAGCGAAATATAACTCAAAAAAGGAAAAAATTTGCAGGAACTTACCTGGCTCGTCCATCCGCTGCTTTTAAGCGCCAAAACGCTTGCCGTAACCTTTTCGCTACTCCTATTTTTGGGACTTGGCGCGGCTTATTTTTTGGCGTTTTACCGCGGCAGGTTTAAGGCCGTTTTAGAAGCGGCAGTGATGTTTCCGCTCATTTTTCCGCCTATTGCTACGGGATTTTTACTGCTTTACGTCTTGGGGCGAAACGGCGTGATCGGCAAGGCGTTAAATTTACAGATCGTTTTTAGCTTTTCAGCCCTCGTTATCGCTTCGTTTTTGGCGGGCTTGCCGCTGTTTGTAAAGCCAGTTCAAAGCGAGCTTGAAAGCTTGCCCAAAAGCCTAATCGAAGCGGGTCAAAGCCTAGGCAAAAATCGCTTTGAGATCGCCGTTTTTATCCTCATCCCAAACGTCTTTAAAAGCGTTGTTTCGGCGCTTGTTTTAGCCCTTGCTCGCGGCCTTGGCGAGGTCGGTATCACGCTGATGCTAGGCGGAAACATCGTGGGCAAAACCGACACCGTTTCGCTAGCTATCTATAACGCGGTTTACGACGGCGAAAACGGCCGCGCGCTTGTTTTGAGCGTGATTTTGGTCGTGCTTAGCTTGGTGCTTTTCGGATTTATAAATTTTCTCGAGCGAGCTAAAAAGAACGGCTGAAGCGATAAAATTAAGATAAAAAGCTAGGTTTTGTGCAGGCTGCTTTAAATTTGCGCCGTCTATATTTTTGCAATTGGGTTTAAAACCCGCGAATTTACGTAAATTTCGCGTATCTACACGAAAGCAGGCTAATTAAACAAATAAACGCAAATTTGAGCGCGCTAAATTTAGCCTTTATATCCGCATAAACGTTAAAAGCTCGTGCGACTAAGTCGCCGCTAAATTTGGATAAATAAAGGATTAAATTTAACGCGAGCACCTCCAAGCCGAATTTAGCTAAGCCAAGGCGCTCGGTTCTTGCGCCTGCAGGGTAAATTTAAGCAAGCCGCGGCAATTCGTTTGCAGGTTTACGGGTAAGTCGCGCTGCCCCGTTTAAAACCGGTCATGCCGCAAACGCGAATTTAGTCGTCGAACTCTTGCGAGATGACGGGCGAGAACTCCTCCCAGCGGAGTTTGGTTTTGGCCGTAGGCATCTTGCTTTGAAACGGCTCTTTTTTCATCGAGGCTACCGCCGCGCTGTCACCGATCGGCGCAGGAGGGGCTTCTACGCCTAGCACCGCGCGCTCAAGATCGATAAAATCGCGCAAGATAACCGCGTAAGAGGCGAAAAAGTCTGCATTTTTGTGAGCGGATAAAAATTTGATAAATTCATCTATAAATTTATTCGTAACATCCGTAAATAGCTTGCTGCTGATATTTGCCGCGCCCGCTACTTCGTCGCGCAAAAAGGTCGCCGTGGCTAAAAATATAAATCCGACGTAGTCCTCGCTGTCCTTGCAGGCCTCTTTATCTCGGCGGTACGGGCTTAGCTTCAGACACTCGATCACGCGCAGCCTGGCCGCGCCGTCGTCGCGCCCGTCCTCGTAAAACGAGGCGTTTAGCGGGATGTTGGAGTAAGAAAAGTCAAAAAGCACGTCGTTTTGCTCTCTAGCGAATTTCTCAAAGTCGAATTTTGCCAAATTCGCAAACGCGGCCTCGCTCTGGGGCGTAACCGGACTAGTCGCTAGGTAGGCTAGCTGCTCGCGCCAGCGGTTAAATTTGGTATCTTGCACGTGAAAAAACAGCGGATAGGCCAAAAACTCGTAAAAATACGCGCGCGCTTTAGTTAAGTTATTATCCATTTAAAACCTCTTCTCTCATTTGATCCATTTGCGCTTTTATCATTACTTTGGCTTTGCAGTCCGAGCAGCAGTATAGCGCTTTTATCTTGGCTTTATCGCCGTTAAATCTAGGCTCCATGATCGAGGCGATCTTCTCGACGGCCTTTTTGGTCGCAAACTCCTTGCCGCACTCGATACAGGCGAAAAGCTCGTCTATGGCTAGCTCGCTAAACGTAAAGAAACTAGGCTCCAGATCAATCTTGCCCGGGCGTAAAAATATCGTGTCTTTTTCCGCGCAGCTAAGCTCGCAGTATCCGCACGCGGTGCAGACGCTCGGGTTAAAGAGGATGGAGTTTGTTTTCTTGTCCGCGACTAGGGCGCTCACGTTGCAAGCTCCCACGCAGCTTAGGCACAGCGTGCAGGTGTCGCGGTTTATCTCGACGCGGCCGTATCTGATGAGCTCGGTGGTGCTAACGGAGCCTAAATTTTGATCTCCGACTAGCCACTCTAGGCGTTTGGCGAAAATCTCGCGCTTTGGCAGGGCGTACTCGGCCATGGAGTGCTGCGAGCCTTCGATAAATTTAGCCTGAGATAGGGCGCTTTTTAGCTTATCTTCGTTTGGCGCGACGAGGACGGCTTTTTCGTTAAATTTAAGCTCGTAAATTTGATTTAAAATATCCACCGCGTCTTTGGTGCCTTTGCCGATATTTTGCTCGTATATGACGACCTGCGCGCCGCTTTCTTGAAGCAATGTAAGCAGATGCGTCTCGCTCAAAAATCTCTCGCCGCTCACGGCAAAAGGCAGCACGTTTGCGGGTAAATTTAGGCTTAAGTTTTCTAAATTCGCCTTTACAGGCACGATTAGAGCGATCTTATCTCGGTAGAGCTTGGCTATCTGGGCAAACGAGTTTCGCGGCATATCGGAGTAATCAAGCGCGCCGCTAGGGCACACGCTCACGCAGCCGCCGCAGTTTACGCAGTCGATGTGAGAGAAGACGAGGTGTTTGGTTTCGTCCTCTTTTAGGATCGCTACCGTAGGGCAGGCCTCTACGCACCTGCCGCAGATCTCGTGTCTGCGCTCGTGGTACTGGCAGATCGTGGAGTCGTAGTGGACGTGGCTTTTAAATTTAAATTTCGGGCTTTGCGCGTCTAGCATGGCGGCGATCTCGTCGTCGCTTTTGCCCGCGATCTCGTAGCAGCCGCTTTGCTTTAGCATGTATTCGCGCGCGTTTTCGACGAGGAAAAAGTCGCAGTCTACCTCAAACTCGCCGTCCGGGCGCAGTACTAGCACGCTTAGCTCGCCTGCGGCGCCGTAGACGAATTTGATCTCAAAATGCGTCAGCTCGATGGTTTTAAAGCCTTTTTCCTTTAGCAAATTCGCCAAATTTTCGCGTCCGCCGTTGCTAACGATCACGACGTTTTTGCCGACTTGCTTTTCGTAGTCGATGTCGCGCGCTAGGTCAAAGGCGCTAGCTCTAGCCTCATAAAGCAAAAGCGTGTTTTTAGCCTTATCTAGCACCGAGTCTGCGGTATTTTTTAGATAAAAATTTATCTCAGGTGCTACGACGCTTGATTTTAGTTTAGGCGAATTTGAGACGAGATACTCGCCCTCGCCGTTTATATCGATCTGCTCGTTTAGCATCAAATTCTCGTCAAAATCGTTGTAAAAACCGAATTCTTTCATGATTTTCTCCCCGCGCTACGCGTTATCAAAATTAAGCGCATTTTAATACTAAAGGCATTAATAGGCTCTGAATTTTTATATTTATTTTTTTTAATAAGATTAGATTTATCCAAATTTATGCTAAAATCGCGCTCGGTAACACAAATTTACTAGGAGCGAATTTGAACGAACTACGAAAACTTCCGCAGATAGATAAATTTATAAAAAACGAGCGATTTTCCGGGCTTGACGTTAGCTTGCTAACCAAAGTCGCTAGGTGCGAGCTAGAGAGCCTGCGCGCTCAAATTTTAGGCGGGCAAAATTGCCCGGAGCTTGACGCTATTGTCCAAAACACGCTCGCAAGATACGAAAAAGCGTCAAATTTGAGCCTGCGTAGCCTGATAAACGCAACCGGCGTCATCATCCACACCAATCTCGGCCGTAGCGCGATCGATCCCGAAATTTTACGCCGAGCCCAGCCCGTGATTACGGGGTATTCAAATTTAGAATACAGCGTCGAAAAGGGCGGCCGCTCAAACCGCTACGACTATGTGGGCGGGCTACTGGCGGAGCTTTTCGGGTTTGAAGACGCCATCGTCGTGAACAACAACGCAAGTGCGGTGTTTTTGGTGCTAAATACCTTCTCAAAAGGCGGCGAAGCTATCATCAGCAGAGGCGAGCTAGTCGAGATCGGCGGGAGCTTTCGCGTGCCAGAAGTCATGGCAAACTCGGGCGCGATCCTGCGCGAAGTTGGCACGACCAATAAAACCAAGCTGCGCGACTACGAGGAAGCGATAAACGAAAACTCGAAGCTGATTTTAAAGGTTCATCGCTCAAATTTCGACATCGTGGGCTTTAGCGAGGAAGCGGCGATGCAGGATCTTAGCGCGCTGGCAAGAGAGCGAAATCTCATTGATTATTTCGATCTTGGCGGCGGATTTTACGGCGAGCTGCCTTACGGTCTGGAGCGCAACGAACCGAATCTAAAAAATCTAAAAGACGCCTCGCTCGTTAGCTTTAGCGGCGACAAGCTCTTTGGCTCCGTGCAGTGCGGCATAATCCTAGGTAAAAAGGGGCTCATCGCAAAACTAAAGAAAAATCAGCTTTTAAGAATGCTGCGCGTGGATAAGGTGATCATCTCGCTACTGGCCCAAAGCGTCAAAGCCTACGCAAACCGCGAATTTGAGCTTATAACGACGATAAAGCAGCTGTATAAAAGCGTAGATGAGCTGGAAAACACGGCAAATTTCATAAACTCGCGGCTAAAAAATCCGCTTGAAGTCGTGCGCACGACGACCTTCGTAGGCGGCGGCACGATGCCCAACAAACGCATACCTAGCGTCGCGCTGGCCGTCAAAGGAAACGCAAACGAGAACGAGGCTAAATTTAGGAAAAATCTCGTGATCGGGCGCATCGAGGAGGATAAATTTTTACTCGATCTTCGTAGCGTGCTGGACGCGGACGTGCAAAATTTGATAGAAAAAATCAACGAAACGGATGAAAAATGAGCTTAATAATAGGAACGGCCGGGCACATCGACCACGGTAAAACGGCGCTGATAAAGGAACTAAACGGCTTTGAGGGCGACAGGTTAGAGGAGGAGCAAAAGCGCGGGATCACGATCGATCTTAGCTTTTCAAATTTGAGCAAAAACGGCGAAAATATCGCATTTATCGACGTGCCAGGGCATGAAAATTTGATCAAAACGATGATTAGCGGCGCGTACGGATTTGACGCGTGCCTATTCGTCGTGGCGGCAAACGACGGGCTAATGCCGCAGTCTTTGGAGCATTTGGAGGTTTTAAACATCCTTGGCGTTCGCTCTCTCGTCGTAGCTCTAACAAAGTGCGACCTAGCTAGCGCAGAGCTAATCGAGCAGCGAAAAAGCGAAATTTACGCCGCCGCGCAAAATTACAAAAATCTGCAAATTTTAGAGATTTTCCCGGTTAGTATCAAGGATAGCGCGAGCATTGATGAGCTGCGAAATTATCTTTTTACGCTAAAGGCGGCTAACCGCGAGCAAGAGGGCGTTTTTAGATATTACATCGACCGCGTTTTTAGTCTAAAAGGTATCGGAAACGTAGTCACGGGCACCGTGATAGAGGGCAGCGTGGCGAAAAACGAGAAGCTGTTTAACTATGACGCGGGCAAAGAGGTGCAGGTGCGAAGCGTGCAGAGCCACGATACATTCGTTGACCGTGCCGGAGTTAGCAGCCGCGTGGCGCTAAATTTGACGGGAATAGAGCTAAACGATCTAAAAAAAGGCCAACTGCTTAGTAAAAAGGGCTTTTTTAGAGGATTTCGCGAGATAGACGCAATAGTTTTTGCCCGCGAGCTAACGCATGGGCAGAGCGTGACGTTTTGCGTCGGCGCAAAGGCCGCGCCCGCAAAGGCGCTGGTTCTTAGCGAAAAAGAGGGCGGGATATTTGCGACGTTTAAATTTGAAAGGGATATGTTTTTGAAATTCGACGAGCCGTTCGTGCTCATCGCAAACGGTCGCGTCATAGGCGGTGGCAGGGTGCTAAACGCCGTGAGCGAACCGATGAAAAAATCAAGCAAAATTTCGTTTTTAAACTCGCTGCTTAAAAAGGACTTCGTAAGCGCATTTGCGATGCTAAAAGATACGCACAAAAACGGCTTTGGCATCATCTCGGCCTATCAGCGCTTCGGACTAAATCACGAGGAGGCCGTAGCGATAGCAAAACAAACGCCAAACGTATTCGTAGATGAAAAGGCGCTAAATATCTACGATCTAAGTGCGGTCGATCGGATAAAAAGCGCGGTCAAATTTATGATAGAAAAGAACGAATTTGCGGTATTTTCGGCTACGAGTATCAGCTTAAAGCTCTCATGGGCTAGCGAAAATATAGCTCAAAAAGCGCTTGACGAGCTAGAAGGCGCAGGCATGATCGCTAAAAACTACGGCGTAAATACTAAAACGGGCGTCGATATGATCAAGATAAAAATCATGCATGAAGAGAAAATTTACGAGATTTTGCAAAGCGGAAATTTGGCTCCCTTGGCGCCTTATAACATCTACGACGAGCTTGAGATAGACCGAGTTAGCGGCGATAACGCGCTAAAAAAGCTAACGGGCATCGGACGCGTGGTGAGGCTCGCACATAATCTTTTCGTAACGTCAAAAGCCCTAAACGAGGCGCTTGCGAAGCTAAAAGCTATCATCTCCGCGCAAGGATTCGTAAACGTAACGAACGCGAAAGAGGCGTTAAATTTAAGCAGAAAATACATAATCGCCTACCTGGAGCAACTCGATCTAGATCCAAATATCGTTAAAAACGGCACCGACCGAGTTTTAAAAGCGTGATTTTTTATCTATTTAAAAAAAGCAAATATAATCCGCGCAAATTTTTAAAAAAGGAATGAAATGAAAAAAATAGTTTTGTCGCTAACGGCGGCCTGCGCGATGTTTGCCGCTACCGACGCGCAAGTGGTCGATTTTTACTCTCAGATGCTCGGCGAGGGCGTAAAGGTGTCCGTAACCGGTCGCAAACCCGCAGCCGGCGGCATAGAAGCGATCACGGTAAATTTAAGCAACGGCGAAGTCAGCCAAGACGAGGTTATCTTTGCTAAAGACGACTTGCTTTTTCCGGACATTATAGATTTAAAAGAGCATAAATCGTATCTGCAAGATATAAAAAATGAAATAACTATGAAAAATATCTCAAAAGCCTATAAAAACGAGAAAAAAGAAAATATCATCACGCTGGGAAGCGACTCCAAAAAGCCAACTATCGTGATGTTTTCGGATCCTGAATGCCCGTACTGCCGAGCCGAGCTAGATAGAATAGAAG
>CAUQCZ010000037.1:0-8721 GCA_963516335.1 uncultured Campylobacter sp.
CCGGGATACAGCGTAAAATCCCCCTGCATTTTTTTGCATTTTAGCAGGCTTTGGCGCATATCTTCGGCGTTTGAAAATAAAAAATCATAGCGCCCGATCGAGCCTCTAAACAAAAAATCTCCGCTAAAAATAACGTCGTCCACGCGCACCATACAGCATCCGGGCGTATGTCCCGGAAAGTGCATAAACTCGATCTCAAAGTCTTCTACATTAAATTTAACGTCCTCAAATTTCGCTCCGCCTACGCAGATCGCCTCGTCGGTCGTCTCGTATCCTGCGCCCCAAACGTCGTCTTTTAGCATAAAGGCGTCGTTATTATGAATGTGCGTAGAAATATTAAAAAAATTTTTTAAGCGGGCGCAGTCAAAAATATGGTCAAAGTGTCCGTGCGTGTTTAGTATCGTGAGTGGAGCGTGTGAAATTTCGCAAACGTAATTAAATGAATTTTGTCCCGCATCAATGATGATTTCACGCCCATTTTTGGATATTACGTAGCAATTAGTTTGATAATCGCCGCATGGTTTTGATAAAATTTTCAAGCTAGTCCTTTTGTTAATTTTAATTAAAATAGATTGTATATTTTTTAAGCTTAAAAGTTAAATTTATAATTATAAATGTATAATTAAGAAAAAAGTTAAATTTGACGGCGGAGACGATGAGAAATTGGGCGAAGATCAGCGAGAAAATCGTAGAATTTTTGACGAGCTACCTTAAAAAAAGCGGCGCAAAAGGATTTGTCCTGGGCGTTAGCGGCGGCATAGACTCTGCCGTCGTGGCCGCTCTTTGCGCACGCACGGGCATTGAAACGCATGCGCTTTTGATGCCGACAAAGTACTCAAACGAGCGAAATTTAAGCGACGCGCTAAAGCTTTGCAAAGATCTAAAAATAACGCATAAAATCATCGAAATTCAGCCGATTTTGGATAGCTTTACCGCTCAAATCGGCGAGCCGCCGTCAAATTTGCGTATGGGAAATCTAAGCGCAAGGACGAGGATGTGCCTGCTATATGATTATTCGGCAAAGATAAACGCGCTAGTCGTGGGTACTAGCAACAAAAGCGAGCGCCTTCTTGGATACGGCACGATCTACGGCGATACGGCGTGCGCGCTAAATCCGATCGGCGAGCTCTTTAAGACTGAAATTTACGAGCTAGCGCGCGAGCTTGGCATAGATGAAAAAATCATCGCAAAAGCCCCGTCCGCCGACCTTTGGGAAGGGCAAAGCGACGAGGCCGACATAGGCTATAGCTACGAGCGGCTAGATGAGGTCTTGCGTCTGGCGCAGAGTAAAAGCGAGGCCGAACTGGCGCGTGAATTTGACCCAAAACTCGTCTCTACGGTGTTTTCAAGAATGAGAGCGAATAAATTTAAGCTCTCGTTGCCGCCTATTGCGAGCCTAGATGACGAGTAAAATTTGAGCTAAATTTACCGGTTTTAGCGCGTAAATTTAGCTGAGACTTTTTGCTATATAAACGGTAAATCGCCGTAAAAAGACAAAATATCGGCCCCCGGCGGCGGGTGTAGATTAAATTTGCTCGCGAGTTTGATTTAACCTCGCGGCGGCAAGTGCTAGTTTGGCGGTTTGGGCGCGTCGTTTGATGCGAGCGGAAAACATAAAGAGCTGATCTAAACGAGCGTAAAATCATAAAAGCTCGCGCTAAAGTCGGTCGATATTAAAAACAAGAAAAGGTAAAAAATAAAAATAAGGAGGTCAGAATGGAAGAAATAGCGTTTTTTAGACCGTCTATCGACGATACGGAGATAAATCTCATCAAAGAGGCGCTAAAAGACCACGGCTCGGCGATCGTGGGAAGATTTGAGAGCGAGCTGCAGGAGTATTTTGGCGTCAAGCACGCCATAACGACGAATAACAACAGCGCGGCGCATCATCTGGCGCTTTGCTCGATGGATCTAAAGCGCGGCGATAAGATCATCTGCTCGGTAAATTCTACTCCTAGCGTCGCTCAGGCAATTAGGCATTTTGACGCCGAGCCGATATTTGTCGATATAAACGAAGACGACTTTAATATGAACGCCGAGTCTCTAAGAAATACGCTAAAAATCCACAATCACAAAAAGCTAAAAGGAATCTTCGTAAATCATATAGGCGGGCAGGCTGCCGATATGGACGAGATATACGATATCGCTAACGAATACGAAATAAAAGTGCTAATCGATGCGGGAAAATCTATAGGACTAACGTATAACGGCGTCAAAATCGGCTCTGATAAGCGCTCGCTTGTCTCTTGCTTTAATATGCATTCGCAAATGACTAATCCAATCGCGACGGCGGGATTTATGCTCACTAACGACGACGCCATCGCCGAGCGCGCTAGGCTGCTACGCAACTACGCCATCGTAAAAGGCGGCATAGATAAAGACGGCAACCTAGGCTACGTCTATGACGTCGTGGATATAGGAGTGAAATACGATCTAACCGGACTTTGCGCCGCATATTCGATGGCTCAGTTTGAAAAAAACGATAAATTTATCCAGCGCCGCCGCGCTATTGCCGCGCTATACGACGAGGCGCTAGCAGACTGCCCACACGTCTCGCTTCCTATCAAAAAGCGCGATCACATATATATCCAGTACATCATCAAAATCGACAAAAATCGAGACGGGTTTGCCAAAGAGCTACTAGAGCGGGGCATTCATACGGCGCTTCACTATAAGCCTATGCATCTTTTAAGCTACTATAAAAGCAAATATTCGCTTAAGGTAAATTCTTTTCCTAACGCGCTAAGAACGTATCAGCAGGTGCTTTCGCTTCCGGTTTATAACGCGCTTAGCGACGAGGAGGCGCACCGCGTGTGCGAGACTATGCTAGAGATAGCTAGAACTCGTGCTTAAGCGCCAAATTTACGCCTTTGCGCAGGAGTATTTTTACGCTCCGAATTTATGGCAAAAGTGCCTAGCTATAGCGCTTTTGCCATTAAGCGCGCTTTACTGCGCGGGCGTGATTTTAAAGGCTAAATTTAGCAAAGCTTTAGATTTTGGCATACCGGTTATCAGTATCGGAAATTTAACCCTAGGCGGCAGCGGAAAGACGCCGCTTGGTATTGCTATCTTAAACGAATTTGAGGGCGGTTGCGTTATTTTGCGAGGCTACGGCAGAGCTTCAAGCGGCCTCGTCAAGGTCGCGATCTCGGGCGAAATTTTGGTGGGCGTCACGGTTAGCGGCGACGAGGCGATGGAGTACGCAAAAAGCGTGAAAAACGCAAACGTCATCGTGAGCGAAAACCGCGATATCGCGATAAAAGAAGCCCTAAATTTAGGCGCAAAGTACGTGTTGCTAGATGACGGTTTCGGTAAATTTCACATCAAAAAATTTAACGTCCTAATCCGCCCCTCCTCAAAGCCTTATTTTGATTTCGTCCTACCTAGCGGCGCGTATCGCTACCCTGGCAAATTTTACGCCAAAGCCGACTATGTCGTAAAAGAGGGCGAGGATTTTACTCGCACAAGCGAAATTTTAAACCCGACTCCAAAGATGGTTTTGGTCACCGCTATCGCAAATCCGCAGCGCCTGGAGCCTTATTTTAGCCTCTGCACCGGGTGCGAGATTTACCCCGATCACTACGCATTTTCGCGGGACGAGCTAGCGGGGATCCTAGAGCGCTACGGCGCGACTTCGCTTTTGGTCACGCGAAAAGACGCCGTAAAGATGGAGGAGTTTGGTCTGCCGCTCTCCGTCATCGCGCTAAAAACGACGCTGGCAGATAAATTTAAACGAATTATCAAAGAGAAAATTCTATAATCTGCTAAAAATTTTGGGACGCTTTAATGAAATTCGTACTAACTTCTTGCGCCGACAAGGCCTCGGCTAAAACTCTAGCCAAAAAGCTCGTAAAAGCTAAATTTGCCGCTTGCGTCAGCGTTTTTAAGGCAAATAGCGTTTATTTTTGGGACGGTGAGATAAAAGATGAAAAAGAGCGTGTCTTGCTCGTAAAAACCGCGGTTAAATTTAAAAAAATCGCTAAATTTATCGCGAAACATCACGACTACGATCTGCCCGAGATTGTCGCTTTTAAGGCGGATAAAGCTAGCAAAAAATACAAAAAATGGATAAAAAAGGAAAGTAAATGAAGCTATTTCAAACTAGAGCAAATACGGGCGAGAGCCTAAAAAGCGTAGAATTTAGCCAGGCGCTACTAAGCCCTAGCTCCGCTCACGGCGGGCTTTACGCGCCGATGCAGCTACCGCGGCTGGATGATAAATTTTTTGCCGAGGCGGTAAATTTAACCTACGCGCAAATCGCTCTAAAAATCATAGAGAAATTTGGATTTGACGCTGATGCGGCGATGTTTGAGAGGGCGGTGAAGCGGTACGAAAGATTTGACGATCCGCAAAATCCCGTGCAAGTGCGAAAAATCGGCGAAAACCTTTACATAAACGAGCTTTATCACGGACCTACGCGCGCGTTTAAGGATATGGCGCTACAGCCGTTTGGCGCGCTACTTAGCGAGCTGGCCGCAAAAAGAGGCGAAAAATACCTCATAATGTGCGCGACTAGCGGCGACACGGGACCTGCGACGCTAGAGACATTCGCGGACGCGCCCGGCGTCAAAGTCGTCTGCCTCTACCCAAAAGACGGCACAAGCGAGGTGCAGCGCCTGCAAATGATAAACGCCGACGCCGCAAACCTCAAAGTAATCGGCATCGAGGGCAACTTCGACGATGCGCAGCGCGCGCTAAAAAGCCTGCTGGCTAGCGATAAATTTAAAGAGCGTCTAAGTGCAGCCGGACTCTCGCTGTCGGCGGCAAATTCGGTAAATTTCGGCCGAATTTTATTTCAGATCATCTATCACGTTTACGCCTACGTTTATCTGCTTAAAACGGGCGAGCTAAAGGGCGAGTTTGACATCGTAGTGCCTAGCGGCAAATTAGGCAACGCCTTAGGCGCATACTACGCCAAAAAGATGGGCGCAAAAATCGGTAAAATAAAAATCGTCTCAAACGCAAACAACATCCTGACCGAGTTTTTCACGCAGGGGCGATACAATCTGCGCGGCAAAAGCCTAGTTAAGACGATCAGTCCCGCGATGGATATCCTCGTTTCTTCAAACGTCGAGAGGCTGCTTTTTGATAAATTTGGCGCCGTGAGAACCAAAGAGCTGATGGATAGTCTCGCGAGCGATGGTTTTTACGAGCTTTCAAATAGCGAGCTTGGCGCGCTAAAAGAGGACTTTGACGCTGATTTTTGCAGCGACGAGGAGTGCGAGAAATTTATAAAAGAGTGGGCGGCAAAAGGCGTCGCAGTCGATCCGCATACGGCTACTTGTTTTAAAGCGGCGACAAATTTAACGCGCCCAGCCGTGATAACCTCGACCGCGCACTGGGTCAAATTTGCTCCGAGTATGTTTAAGGCGCTAAAAAACGAAACTCTAAAAGACGAAAAAAGCGGGCTTGAGGCCTTGGCGGCGGAGTTTAACGACGAAGTGCCCGTCGCGATAAGATCGCTATTTGCAAAAGCCGCCGTGCATAACGAAATCGCCGCAAAAAGCGATATAGAGGCTAAAATTTTAGCTTGGATAAAGCGATGATTATCATCCCTGCAAGGCTCGCTTCGACGCGAATGCCTAATAAAATTTTACGCGAAATAAACGGCGTGCCGATGTTCGTCGCTACGGCTCACAGAGTGAGTGCGGCCGACGAGGTTGTCATCGCCGCAGACGACGAGGGCGTGGCGCAGATCGCGCAAAAATTCGGCTTTAAAGCCGTGATGACGAGTCCTGCGCATCAAAGCGGAACCGACCGCATCAACGAAGCGGCGGGAATACTCGGCGTCAAAGACAATGAAATCATCATAAACGTGCAGGCCGATGAGCCCTTTATCGAGCCTGAAAATATCGTCAAATTTAGAGAATTTTGCGAGAAAAACGCGGAGAGAGCGTTTATGTTTTCGTGCTTTAAATTTGTCGGTAGCGAGCTAGCGGACGATAAAAACCTAGTCAAGATCGTGACCGACGACGCGGGCTACGCGCTTTATTTCTCGCGCTCGCGCATCCCGTTTGACCGCGCTGCGTTTGATGCGTACAAGGCGCATCTGGGCATCTACGGCTATAGCGCGGCAAATTTAAAAAGATTTTGCTCGTTTGCGCCGTCGACTCTTGAAAATACCGAAAAGCTCGAGCAGCTGCGCGCTCTATCAAACGGCGAGAAAATCCTTATGCTTGAGGTACAAAGCGACAGCATCGGTATCGACTGCGAGGAGGATCTGCAAAGAGCGCGGGTAAAATTCGGCATTAGCGTCGCCTAAGGCTGCAGGCGACAAAGCGAAGCTAGCAAAATTTACTATGGAGTCAAGGCTGCGGCTATGCTTTCGTAAGCCGCCTCGTAGGCAAGCCCGCGGAAAATATAAAGCAACCGTTTACGCCGATAAAAAGGACACCCTAAAGCGTTTGCACGATGCTTAAGGCCGTAGCGCCGCAAAGATAAATTGCGCGATTAAATTTTAAATTTAACCAGCCTATAGGTCGGATCAAAGCGAAACGCGAGCAAATTTTGCAAAATCCCAAAAAGGCACATAAAAGTAACGAAGCTACTGCCGCCGTAGCTGTAAAACGGCAGCGGGATGCCCACCACCGGCGCAAATCCTATCGTCATCATGATATTTACGCTAACGTAGATAAACAAGAGTATCCCGATCCCAGACGTCATGGTCTGGGTGAAATAATCATCCTTTAGCCCGTAGTTTAGGCTGAGCAGATGAGCTATCAGCGCGCCGTAAAAGCTAAGTAGCGCAAGCCCGCCGTAAAATCCGTATCGCTCGATCGTATACGCGAAGATAAAATCGCTAGTGGAAATGGGCAAAAATTTAAAATGCGTCTGCGTAGCTTCGTCTTTTGGTTTACCTTTTAGTCCGCCGCTGCCGATAGCGATGATGCTTTGGCGTACGTGGTAGTTAGATTCTTCGCTTAAAAAATCCGTAATACGCTTTTTTTGATAATCGTGCAAATTTTCGTAAATCAAAGGGGCGGCAAGCAAAACCCCCGCAAATATCGCAAACCAGATTTTTTTATTTACACCGATGATAAAAAGCACGGCGTAGCCCACGATGAGCAGTATCAAAGCGGTGCCTAAATCAGGCTCTTTTAAAATCAGCACGAAAGGCAAAAGGATATAAAGGCTAAGTCGTCCAAAGTCTTTAAGCCCGTATCCCTCTTCGCCGGGCGGGTGCTGTTTTATGAGGTAGCCTAGCATCAAAAGAAGCGCCGGTTTCATGATCTCTGATGGCTGAAGCGTAAAGTGGATAAAAGGAAACTCAAGCCATCTTTTCGCGCCCAGTTTACTTGCGCCAAAAAGATCGACGCAAATAAGCAGCACGACGCAAATCCAGTAAAATAGCGGTATGAGCCAGGCGATCTTGCGAATGGGGAGCAAAAAGAAAAATAAAAACGCAGCTAGTCCTACGCCAAAATACACAAGCTGCTTGCCGGCTAGGATAGAATTTGCCTCAGAAACCAAAATGTATGATAAAATAATAATAGGAAGTATCAAAAACGGTTGAACGAAGTCAAAATGGGTTAAAATTCGCCTATCGAGTCTTATCAAAAATTTGCCTTTTTTGAGCAATTATAGCATTTTAAAGGAAACAAATCTAAAAATGACGGAAAAAGAGATCAAAATTTTAGAAGATGCGCAGGCTAGGGCGGACGTGTTTTTGGCGGCCGAGCTAAACGTCGCTAGAAATCAAGCGCTAAATTTGATAAAAAGCGGGCTGGTTAGCCTAAACGGTAAGCCGCTAAATAAGCCCTCGGCAAAGCTAAATTTGGGCGATGTTTTGAGGATCAAATTTGAGCAAAGCGAGCCTAATACGGCTAAATTTGAAGCGGAATTCGAAGTGCCGATCATTTACGAGGACGAGGATTTGCTCGTGCTAAATAAACCGGCAAATTTAGTCGTCCATCCAGCTCCCAGCGTCAAGGAGCCCACGCTTGTGGACTGGCTGGGCGCGAAGGGGTTTTTGCTATCAAATTTAAGCGGACAAAGTAGGGCGGGTATCGTGCATAGGCTAGACAAAGGCACTAGCGGAGCTATCGTCGTAGCTAAAAATAACGCCGCTCACGTCGCGCTTTCAAGCCAGTTAAGCAACAAAAGTATGGGGCGTATTTATCTAGCGCTAACGGATCTGCCGCTCAAACAAAACTGCATCGTCGAGCGAGCTATCGGACGAAATCCCGCTAACCGCCTAAAAAAGGCGATCGTTTCGGACGGCCGCGCGGCAAAAAGCGCCTTTGC
The DNA here is from genome assembly GCA_963516335.1 of uncultured Campylobacter sp. Lineage (GTDB taxonomy): Bacteria > Campylobacterota > Campylobacteria > Campylobacterales > Campylobacteraceae > Campylobacter_A. Next base: position 8,245 of record CAUQCZ010000037.1, read on the forward strand.
GAATTTGCTTTTTAGCGAATTTAGCGGCTCCGTGCAGAGCAAAAACGCGGGCGTAAATTTGATCGCGGCAAAGCTTTTTACGGGTAGAACTCATCAGATAAGAGTGCATCTAGCTAGCCTAAACCGCCATATTTTGGGCGATGCTTTATACGGTTTTAAGAGCGAAAAGGATAAAATCGGCCGAGTGATGCTTCACGCCTATGGGCTATATTTCACGCATCCGCGCGCGGGCGGGCAGATGAGCTTTGTAGCGCCCGTCTGGGATGATTTTAGTGAAATTTTACTTAGCAAATTTAGCAAGGAGAATATAGATGAAAAGATTGATTTTATGGGGCTTAGCGAGCTCTTTAGCCGTTGTGATGAGTGGATGCGTATCATCTAGCGGTCCCGCGCAAGTAAATGCGAATTTACCGACCGTCCAGAGCCTAAAAACCATAAGCGATATGACCGAAGTAGGCTTTGAGTGGACGCCGACTC
>CAUQCZ010000038.1:0-8653 GCA_963516335.1 uncultured Campylobacter sp.
TAAAAAATATAGAAATATTTAATGAGCTTACTGGCGAGCGCACGTTAGCGTTTAAATTTCCAAATCTTAGTCGATTGGCGTTAAATAACTGCAAAAAGCTATCGGGCTTCTCTTTTTTATCGGACTGTTTAAATTTAGAGAGGCTCGATATCAACGGCGTCAAGGGGCTAAATTCGCTTCCTAGGCTAAAGCCGGATAGGCTGCATACGCTACAAATTTTAAATTGTAAAAATTTAGAGGACGTTAGCCGTGTATATGATCTAAAAAATTTAAAAAATCTGGTCGTAACGTTTTCAAAGGTCAAATTTGAAGATATAAGCGGCGTTTTTTCTAAATTATTGCTACGTAATTTTTATTTTATTTCTAGTAAAAATAAAGAAAACGAGATGTTTGAAAACTTAGCCCTAAAACATAAAATTTCGCGCGAGGCCGTTTAAATTTGACTTGCTAACTCGGTTCGAAGCGTAAAAATATCGCCTTTCCTAGTTCTTATAAAGATTTTGATAGCTACGTTATTTACGACTACCGCACGAAAGAATCTAGCGTAGAAAAACAAAGGACTTGGGGTTTTATATTTCGCGTTTGTTTGAAAATATTAGCAAGACGCATAAACCGCATCGGTTTTTGATAGGCGCCTATCGACTCAATAAAACTTTTACCCTCGGCGGACTTGGCGACGGCGTAGAGTCGTGTTTTTTTTTTATTGTCAAGTCTAATTGTCGGTTATCTCGACGATAACGCTACCACACAAATATATTTTGAGGCGCTGATAAATAAAATCTACTTTCGTAACGCGCGGCGGCGATTTATAGTAAAATTTAAGCCAAATTTAGCGTAAACGCCGTTTGGCTAATAAATGCGAGCAAGCTCGGCTCTAACGATGGAAGCGTCAAATTTTCGCAAGGCAAATTTAAAATCAAATACCTGTCAGCCTAGCTATATACGCTCAAATTCGTTTAAATTTATTTACCCTCTTGGCTTGGGCGGTTCAAATTTGAAATCTAATTTGAACCAGGTTATCTCGGGCGGATCCAGACCAGAATCCAGCCGAGCATACCTAGCTCGAATTTAGCCCAAATTTACCTGCTGCCTAAGCTTTTGCGGATCAAATTTAGCTCAAATTTAACCCGCGCAGATTTGCTATTTTCCGTCTTTTTGCTTTTGCGCCAGCTCGATGTAGTAGTCGATCTGTTCGCGTTTTAGGATGCGGATGAAGTTCGTGCTGCCCGCGACTCCCGCAGGATAGCCGGCCGTCATGATATAGGACTTGTCGCGGCTAACAAACCCCAGCTCGGAGGCTTTTTTGATGGTGTTTGCCACGAGTAGATTAAGGTCGTCCCTACCCAGTACGAAAGCCGGTGTCACGCCCCACGCCAGCGTGAGCTGATGGGCGGTCTCCTCGTCGTGCGTGATAGCGATGATGTCTTTATTTGCGCGGTATCTGGCCATCTTTAGAGCCGATTTGCCGGAGCTTGTTATCGAGATGATGCTTTCTACGTCCAGCTGTACGGCCAGCCTAGCCGAGCTAGCCGCGACCACGTCTATGTCGTCGTAGCGCTCGAATTTATCGAATTTATTAAACGGATAAATTTGTTGCGTCTGGACGATGGTGTTTCGCATAGCCTGCACGACGGCGACCGGGTTTTTGCCGATAGCGCTCTCTTCGCTTAGCATCACGGCGTCCGTGCCGTCTAGCACGGCGTTAGCTACGTCGCTGATTTCTGCTCTAGTCGCCGTTTCGTGTTCGGCCATGCTTAGCATCATTTGCGTGGCGGTGATGACCGGTTTTGAGGCTTCGTTGGCCTTTTTGATGATGAGTTTTTGGATAGTCGGCACCTTGTAATAAGGAACCTCGATACCCAGATCTCCGCGCGCGACCATCACGCCGTCGCTAGCCTCTATGATCTCGTCTATGTTTTCTACGGCGTCGAATTTTTCTATTTTTGCGTAAATTTTAGCCCGCGAACCGAAATTTTCTAAAATCTCGCGCGCTTTTACGATATCGTTTGCGTTTTGCACGAAAGAAATAGCGACGAAATCTACGCCGTTAGCCGCGCCAAATCTCATATCCTCGCGGTCTTTTGGCGTGATGACGTCGATGTTGATTTTGGTGTTGGGGAAATTTACGCCTTTATTAGAGTTTAGTATCCCGTCATTTTCGATGCGCGCTAGCACCGCTTCGTCTTTTTTGCCACTGCCCGCGCGCTCTACTTTGGCCCTGATGGAACCGTCGTAGAGGTAGATGTATTCGCCCTCTTTTAAAAGCGGCAAAATTTGAGGCTGATTTATGCTTAGCTTGTAGCTGTTTTCGCCCGTTTTTTCGCCTAAAATTTCGTCTTTATACACCTCAAGCGCGTCGCCGGCTTTTAGCCCAAAGGGCTCTTTTAGCTTGCCGACCCTTATTTTTGGGCCGCAGATATCTTGAAATATACCGATCGGGCGCCCGATTTTGGCTTCGACGCGCCTGATTTTTTCGATCGTTTCTTTATGGTACTCGTGCGAACCGTGGCTGAAATTTAATCTAAACGCGTTTACGCCGGCAAGCGCTAACTGCTCGATGATCTCTTCGCTTTGGCTTGATGGGCCGATAGTGGCTAGGATTTTAGTTTTTTTCGTCAAATTCGATCCTTTTGTTAAAGTGCTTCATTTTACATCAAATTTGAAAATAAATTTACGTTTTTTCGGGCAAAGAAGAAAATTTAATATTTTTAAAGCGGCTTTAAATTTGCTTAAGTATAATCGCTAAAACTATTTTTAAGGAGCAAAAATGAAAAAGTTTTTAGCACTCTTAGCCGTTTTTGGCCTAGCGCTTGGCGCAAATGCCGCGGACAAGACCTACAAGCTAAAGCTAGCTAGCACTTGGGAGGGCACTACGCCTGTTTTGGGCGATGCGTCAAAAGAATTTCCGCGCGTCGTCGAGACGCTAAGCGACGGTAGGCTAGAGGTTAGGATAGACTATCCCTCTAAGCACAAATCTCCGTTTGGTATCCTAGATTTTGTAAAAGGCGGCCAGTACGACATCGGCTACACGGCGTCTTACTACTACAAGGGCAAGGACGCAAACACTATGTTTTTCACCGCTGTGCCTTTTGGTATGACCGCGACTGAGCTGCGCGCTTGGTATGAGTTTGGCGGCGGCAAGCAGCTAGAGGAAAAGGTATTCGACAAATACAATATCAAAGTTTTTCTAGCGGGCGACACGGGCACGCAAATGGGTGGTTGGTTTAAAAAAGAGATCAAAAGCGTAGACGATCTAAAAGGCCTAAAGATCAGGATCCCAGGCTTTGGCGGCGAGGTTATGGCACGCGTGGGAGCGACGATAAACACGATCCCCACAGGCGAGCTATACATGGCGCTAGAGATGGGCACGATCGACTCGGTCGAGTGGGTTAGCCCTGCGTTTGATATGGGCCTTGGCTTTCACAAGATCGCTAAATACTACTACACCGGCTGGCAAGAGCCGAGCGGTCAGACTCAGTTTTTCGTAAATAAAAAAACCTACGAGAAGCTACCTGCCGACCTTCAGGCCGTGATCGAGGCTGCTGCTAACGAGGTAGCTAGCATGCTAAATAGCCGTTCGTTCTTTGATAATGCCGAGTACTGGGCTAAAATGAAGGCCGAGTATCCCGATATCGAGGTTCGCTCGTTTCCGCAAGACGTCATGGACGCGCTTAGAAAAGCAAGTGACGAGATCCTAGACGAAGAAGCAGCCAAAGATCCGCTATTTAAAGAGATTTTGGACTCTCAAAGAGCGTTTTTGGCTAAGGCTCGCGAGTGGACAAAAATTTCCGAGTTCTCGTATATCCAAAAAACTACGAAATAACCTCTCTTCGCCCTGTTTTAACGGGGCGACTATCCTTTTTAAATTTTGCGTCTTTTTATTTTTTAATCTTTTGCTATTTCGTATGCGCGCTTTTGCGCCGTAGCGCCTAGTAGCGGGCATTTTGACGCGGCATTTGGGCTTAGATTTTAGCTAGTGGTTTTGCAGACGTTTGATTTGCTTTGCGTTTTTGCGCTAAATCGCGATAAATTTAGGGTTTCGCCGCGTATTTGGTTAAACCTTGTGCCGCGTAAACGACTCGGCCTAGAGCGGGCATTAAATTTTAATTTGCTATGATTTGGATTATTTTTGCGGCGCTTTGGTTAGGATTTGCGAGGGCGGAAAGATTAAATTTGATTGACGCGCGGGTTTAGTTTTAGCCTTGCCTGGGCAAAGTAGCCGTCAAGTAAATTAAGCCAAAGCCCTGCCCGGTTCTTACCGATTTAAAAGGCTCGTATTTCTTTACGTTAGCATAGCCGCAGATGAGTAAATTTGCTAAAATTTAACTTCGCCGCCAAGTAAGGCTAAAACGCAGACGGCAAATCGCAGCTGTTTTTTAGATTTGCTAGCGTTTATGCAGGTCGTTTGTCCGCAAAGATCCAAACTCGCGAGTTAAATTTACTCGCCGTCCGCGACGACACTTTTTATCCCAAAATCGGCTAAAGATCAAATTTAAACGGCAAGCTCGGTGGCGGCGGGGCGAACTCAAATTTAGAAAACTTACGACAGCGCGGCGATAAATTTAAGCTTTGGCCGGGTGGGCGGACGGAAATAAACCGGCAAGTACGGGTTGCGTGCTTAAATCACGCGGGGCTTAGATACAAATTTATCGCCGAATTCAGCGCGCCGCGGCTAAAATTTGCGCTAAACGGTACGCGACAAACCTAGGCGATGCGCGGACGGTCTTGCTTAGAGCCGCTTGAATTTAAAGGAGACGAAAATTAAAACCTCGCCCGCAAATTTACAGCCGCTAGCGGCTTGGCCGAATTTGTCTATTTTAAGAAAGCTAGGCGCAAATTTAACGGCGCAAATAAAATCGCGAGATTAAAGACTAAATTTTTAAGAGTTTGAGACGGAAATTTACGAGGCGTCACCGGTAAATTTATAGCTCGGTTCTACTATCAAGCGCTTTCATAAGCGAGAGAAGGTCGATATTTTCGAGATTTACGCCTGTTGGTACGCCTTGGGCTATCTTGCTAAATTTAACGCCCAAATCGCTTAGCTTGTCTTCGATAAAGACCATCACCGCGTCGCTGCTAAGCCCCGGCGTTAGCGCGAAAATAATCTCGGTTACGCCGTTTTGGCGGATGATTTCGCGTAGTTTTTCGGTTTGCGTCTGCGTTATTTCTTCTAGCACGAAGTAGCGACCGCGGTATATCGCGCTTTGCTCAAAAACCAGGATATCTTTTGGGCTTTCGACGATGGCTAGTAGCTCACTGTCGCGAGTTTCGTCGCTGCAAACGTCGCAAATCTCATCCTCGCTAAGTCCGCCGCAAATTTGGCATTTACCAGTAAATCTTACGGCGTCCTCGATACTTTGGGCTAGTTTTAGTCCGCCTAAGTTATCTTTTAAGCATACGTGATAGGCGTAGCGCTGGGCCGATTTTTTACCCACGCCCGGCAACCGCTCGAAGGCCGCCACGAGCTCGTTAAATTTCTCAAGCCCCTTTTTCAACGCTTTCCTTCTTCAACGTTTTCTTTCGGTTTGGTGCAGATTTTAAACACGTGGTAGCCGTCTTCGTAGGAGTATTTTAGGCTAAATTTATGCATCTGGCAGATGTGGTCGATGATGTAAAGACCAAGCCCCATGCCGCTGCTTTTGTTGTCTTTTTCGCGGATAAAGGCTTGCAAATAATACTCGATGGGCTTTTGTAGCGGCTCGCCGAGATTTTTTACGACGATGCCGTCTTTGTCGCAGATAACCTGCGCCTTTTTGTCGTCGGCGTATTTTAGCGCGTTATCGATGAGGTTTTTAATCGCTAGCGAAAACAGCGCGAAATCTACGCGCAGTAAGACGTCTTGCCTGATATCGACGCTTACTTTTTCTTCGAATTTTTCCATCATCAGCATATCGCGCGCCTGCTCCAAGATATTTGAAAAGTAGGACTCTTGATAGTTTAGCGCGTAGCTTTTAGATAGAAGCTGCTCGATCTTGCCAAACTCGTTTATGAGCATATCGAGCCGCTCAAATATCGCTATCAGGCGGCTTTTTTGCGTTTGGCTTTGTACCATTTCCGATACTATGCGGCCTTTGCCGATAGGCGTTTTTAGTTCGTGCATTATCGTGCGCAAAAAAAGCTGGCGCGAGCGAATCAGCTCTTTTATCTTGCTGGCTGCGGCGTCAAATTCTATCGCGACTTTGGCTATTTCGTCGTTGGAGTCGGGTTTGGCTATATTTACGTCCATATTTCCGGCGCCGAATTTTCTGATATCGGAGCTTAATTTTTTTAGCGGCATCAGCGAGTTCATAACCGAAACATAAAGCGATACTAAAAGCGCCGTCGTGAGGATAAAGCCCACCCATATCGGGTTGTTTATGTTTTTAGCATCGTCGCTTTCGAGTAAAATTTGAAACGACGTGTTTTTGATATGCAGATAAAGTCCGTCCTGAAAAAGTAGCGACTGAAAAAGCCCCAGCGGGGTTTGTTTGGCGAAGACTACTTTGCCGCCGTTTATGATGTCGGCGGCAAATTTATCGTTTTTGACGTAGGTAAGCCCGAAATTTTTAAAATAAACCGTCAAATCGCTAGGAGGATTTGATTTTTCAAACGATGCGACGAGATAGTTTATCGCGCTTAGCTGCTTTTGCTTTATCTTGTCTAGAGTATTATCTAGCTGGATGCTGGCAAAAGTATAAAACAAAACGCAAACTAGCGTCAGCGCGATGGCGAAAACTACCGAAATTTTCGTCGTTAAGGAGTATCTCATCCTATGAGTTTATAGCCTATGCCGCGTACCGAAAATATATGCTTAGGCGCTTTTGAGCTATCGCCGATCTTTGTTCTTAGTCTGCCGATGATGACGTCTAAGCTTTTTGAGTCCTTGTCTTTTAAACTTTTGCAGTTATAAACAAGCTGCTCTCTGGATACCGAAAAGCTGTGTTGCTTTATGAGATAGCTTAAAATTTCATATTCTGCCGGCGTTAGCGTGAGGCTTTCGTTGTTGTAGTAGATCTCATGCCTGCGCTCGTCTATCCTAAATAGCGTCTCGACCGCCTCTTCTTGCACTTCGTTGCTCTTTTTGTAGCGGCGGATTAGGCTCATGATACGCGCGTACATCTCTTTTGGATCGTACGGTTTTGGCAGATAATCGTCCGCGCCCAGCTGTAAACCCACTACCTTATCGCTGATGTCGCTTCGAGCCGAGGAGATGATGATAGGGATGTTGTATTTGCTGCGAATTTCCTTGCAAACCTCAAGCCCGTCCATACCGGGTAGCGTAAGGTCTAGGATAAGTAAATCGAAATTTTTAATCCCGGCGCTTAGTCCTAGATACGGGTCTTCGAAATTTGTTACTTTGATATTAAAATCGCTCAAATACTCGGATAGAATTTGCGCGAATTCCGGATCGTCTTCAATCATTAAAACATTAATCATTTTAGGCCTTTCAGTATAGATTTAACGAAAATGATTATAACCAAAAAATGTTAAATTTTCGTCTAAATTTACTAATCTCGTTTAAAATTCTCCCTTGCTTTGAAATTTTAGAAATAATAAGCTAAAATCGCCCCTTTAAATATATAAAATTTTAGGAGATTTTGTGGAAATAGACTACTACGAAATTTTAGAAATCAGCAAAAATAGCGACTCTGAAACCATAAAAAAAGCATTTAGAAAGCTTGCCCTAAAGTACCACCCCGACCGCAATCAAGGCGATAAAGACGCCGAAGAAAAATTTAAAAAAGTAAACGAAGCCTATCAGGTGCTAGGCGACGAGCAAAAGCGCGCGATATACGATAGATACGGCAAGGCCGGGCTTGAGGGCAGGGGCGGATTTAGTTCCGCCGGATTTGGCGCGGATATCGATCTTGGCGATATATTTAACTCGTTTTTCGGCGGCGGATTTAGATCAAGCTCGCAAAGCCGCAAAAGAAGCATCGACAAGTATCCGCTTGATTTGGAAATAGCCTTAAAGATAAAATTTAACGAAGCGGTTTTCGGCGCGGAAAAAGAGGTAGAATTTACGATAAAAAAACCGTGCAAAACCTGCAAAGGCACTGGTTCTAAAGACGGCAAAACGCACATTTGCCCGCACTGCGAGGGTAGAGGGCGTATAGTGCAGCAAAGAGGATTTATGAGCTTTGCGCAGGAGTGTCCGTATTGCGGCGGTAGCGGCGAGACCGTTAGCGACAAGTGCGGCGAATGCGACGGCAGCGGATACAAAGAGGAGCGCCAAAACGTCAAGATAAACGTCCCTGAAGGCATCGACGACGGCATGCGTATGCGCGTAAGCGGTAAGGGTAACGTCTCCGTAGATGAGAGTAGGGGCGATTTATACGTATATATCGAGGTTGAGCCCGATGAGCGCTTCGTGCGTCACGAAAACGACGTTTATATCGAGATTCCGGTATTTTTCACGCAAGCTATCCTGGGCGAGACGGTCACGATACCGACGCTAAAGGGCACGACCGAGCTAAAGCTGCCGGTCGGCGCAAAAGATAAGCAGCAGTTCGTATTTGACGGGCTCGGGGTAAAAAACGTAAATACCAAGCGCTACGGCAGGCTTGTAGCGCAAATCGCGATAAAAACGCCAAAAGAGCTAAACGAAGAGCAAATTTCGCTGCTACGCAAGCTACAAGAAAGAGTCGGCGTGCAAAGCGGCGAAGCGATGCCT
>CAUQCZ010000039.1:0-8636 GCA_963516335.1 uncultured Campylobacter sp.
CGTGTATGAGCCCTCGTCGCTGCGCGATTTTGAGCTGCCCCCGTCTATGCTGCCGCCTGGGGTACCCGAGGTTGCCATAGCATACGACGATCCGCCCGAGCTAAAGCGCCCTTTGCCGTCAAAGCAGTAGTATCCGCTCACGCCTACGCTCACCGTATCGCTGCCACCCGACCAGCCGTACAGGGACGACGAGCTGTCCTTGCGAAACGAGAAGCACTCTTTTGGCATTTGGCTTGAGATTTGCGCCTGAAACATATAATACCCCGTGCCGATGGAGTTCCACAAAAAGGTGCAGTCGTCGTTCTCGCAGTAGTAGCTCGTGTCGTAGTCGTCGTTGCTGGTTATCGTTAGGATGCCGTCTTTGACCTTATATGTACCGTCGATGCGCGTGCGCCAGTCGGGCTTTTCTAGGCGGCTCGCGTAGGTGTTGTCGTCGCGTAGGTAAAAGGAATAATCCTCGCTCGTGTTTAAAAGCATGTTAAATTTCGTACCGCCAAATACTCCCGAGCCTTTTTTGCTCGCCCCGGCGCTACTATGTTTGACGCTAGAGTCCTTTGCGGATTTTGCGGGCTCGGCCGAATTTGAGCTTGATTTGCTTGCTTTTGCTTGCGCGCTATTTGCGTTTTTTTTAAAGACGAACAAGACCTCTTGCCCGTCCGCGACTTGTTTGTATTCGAGCATGCCGTCCTTTAGCCAAAACTCGCCCAGCCCTTTAGCGCTAAGCGCGTATTTGCCGCCGCCTAAACTTTCGTAGCCGCTTTTGCCAGCACTTTTGTTGCACGAGCCGTCCGGATTTACGCCCACGATGCCTACCGTCGCTTCATCGCCGTTGATCTCAAAAAACGAGTCGCCGAAGCACTTTTGCCCCGCGACTTTAAAGTTCTGCCCCTGTGCCTTTAGCGAGACTAGCTCCCATCTGCCCTCGATCCCGCTTAAATTTGACCCGCCGAGGCTTGCTTGATTTACGGCGCCGTTTACGATGCCGGCTAAATTTACCTCGTCTTTTTTAAAGGTAAATACGATCTCGCCGCCGTCCGCGCCTTGTTTGTATTCGAGCGAGCCGTTATTTAGCCGTAGCTCGCCGCCGCCCAGCGAGTATCTGCCGCCGCCTAGGCTTTTTAGGGCAAAGTCGTGTTCGGCTTTTTCGCAGGATTTACCGCCCGCGCTACTTAGGCTTAGGCGCGCGTTATCGCCGCTAGCCTCGATAAAAGAGTCTTCGAGGCACTTTTGGCCTGCCGTTTTAAACGTCTGTCCCTGTGCCGTAACCGAAACGATGCTCCATCTGCCCTCTATCTCGCTAGCGCTTAAATTTAATCCCAGGCAAAGCGCCGCGAGGATTGCGAAAAATTTAAATTTAGCCATGTTTTTCCTTTCATAAATTTAGGCTTGGTTTGCGCGAACCCATCCGCAAATTTACCGAATGCGGCAAATTTGCCCTGGTTTTGCTATTCGTCCAAAAAATATATCGCGCCGTCTACGACCGCTCCGCCCGCTTTTCCTTCGCTAGTGGGCGGAATGTAAAAAAAGCTATGTCGCTGCGTCCGTCCGTCGTCGTATCTGAGCGTGAGCTCGCCCGCATCTAGCGTATATGAGCCCGCGCTACTGCTAGATCTTGTTCCTCCGCCGCCCACATTGCTCATGGCGGCGGAGGAGTAGGCCAAACTGCCGTCCCTGAAGCGGCCTTTGCCGTCGAAGTCATAGTACCCGCTCACGCCTCCGCCAACAACGTCCGTGCCGCCAGAGGCGTTATAGATGGACATGGAGCCAACGGCGGTGAATGAGTAGCTGCCCTTTGGCACCTCATTTAAGATTTGAGCGTTAAAGAGATGGTATCCGCCGTCGCTCCACAAAAACGTGCAGTCCGCATTCTCGCAGCTATATGTGCTTTGCTCGCCGTCGTTGGCGGTTCGTACGATTTTTTTGCCGTCTTTTTTATACGTGCCGTCGATGCGCGTGCGCCAGTCGGGCTTTTCTAAACGGCTCGCGTAAGTGCCGTCGTCGCGCAGATAAAAGGATATGTCGGTATTGGTGTTTATGAAGAACCACTTGCCCGCAAACACGCCCGTGCCTTTTTTTGTAGCTTTTGCGTCGCTATGCTTGACGCTAGGGTCTTTTTGGGGCTCCAAATTTGAGTTTGATTTGGCTTGCGCCTGATTTGAGCTAGCGTGTGCCGCGCGGCTTTTTTTAAAGGTAAACAAGACGCCGCCCGTGCTTTGTTCGTATTCGAGCGAGCCGTTTTTTAGCCTAAATTCGCCCGCGTCGTTATCTAGCGCATACCTACCTGCGCCGAGGTTTTTGTAGCTGCTTTCTCCTGCGCCGGTTTTGCACGTACCGTCCGGATTTGCCGCTACGATGCTGACCGTTGCTTTGTCGCCTGCGATTTGGAAAAACGAATCCTCAAAGCACTTTTGGCCTGCCGTTTTAAACGTCTGCCCTTGTGCTGCGACCGAGTCGATCTCCCATCTGCCCTCTAGCTCGTCCGCGCTCAAATTTGAGCCGGTTGCCGTTGTCGCGGCTTTGTTTGCGGCCGCGTCTTTTTTGAATGAAAAAACGATAAAATTGCCGCCGTCTAAGGACTGCTTTACTTTTAGCGCGTCTTTTTCTAACCAAAATTCGCCGATAGGGCCCAGCGCGTATTTGCCAGCACCCATGCTTTTAAAGGCGTAGCTTGCCGCGCCGCTTTTGCACGCGCCGTCCTCGCCCACGGAGCTAAGGCCTAGCTTTGCCTCGCGGCCGCTAACCTCGAAAAACGAATCTTCAAAGCACTTTTGCCCCGCCGTTTGCACCTCCTGCCCGTCTATGTTTGCCGAGACGATGCCCCACCTGCCCTCCAGCTCGCCAGCGCTTAAATTTAAGCCAAAGCAAAGCGCCGCAAGAGCGGCAAAAATTTTAGATTTAACCATAATTTTCCTTTTTGGTAAATTTTATGAAAAACGGTGGCTGATTTTAGCATCTAAGGATAAATCTACGAGAATTTAATCAATGAAAAACGAAAGCAAGCTTGGCTTTTTGCGGCGAATTTATCGTTTTGCGCCTATTTTATCTCGCGGTTGTCGTAAATCGGCGCAAAAGCGTTTTGCAAAACGGGCGTAGCGTACGAATTTAAATTTATATTCTCGGTACCTAGGCTAACTTAAGCCTTTGCGTAGCGACATAAATTTGAGCTAAAACGCACGGCGAGATATCTTTAATCGGCGCTAAATTTAGCGGCTAAAGCGCCTTTTTAAAGTCTAAAAATGCGTCTGTAAATCGCGTTATCGATATCGCCGTCGTCCAAAAAATCCAAATAATCATTCCGCATTTCCTCGCTCATAGCGTAAAAAGGCGAGACGGGCAGCAGACACTCAAACAGCGACGCGCCGCCGCAAAACGCGCTGCCGCCGTCGCCGCCTTTAAAGTATATCGGCGCGCTTACAAGCTCGACCGGATAAGGATCAAAGGCGATGAATAGCCCGAATAAATTCGGCTCAAATAGCGAGAATCCCGGATTTTCGGGCTGCTTAACGTGCGGTAACGCTACCTTGTCGGGATCAGGCTCATCGCCAAAACGCCAAAGCGTGCGCGCCCCGCATCCGGCTAGATATTCCCACTCGTCCTGGCTTGGTAGGCTAAATCCGTTTTTGCGTAAATTCGCCTCAAGATCCTCGTGCGTGACGTCGTCAAACAAAAACACACGAATTTTGCCGTCTTCGCGAACTAACTTTAGCGCGCCGCAAACCGTCATTTCAGAAATATCTTTGTCTTTACCGCGCGAAAAATTCTCTATCTCGTTTGCGTAAATTTTAAGCCTTTCATCGCTTAAATCTACCTCGTACCAGCTAAGCTCGGCGGGTTTTCTTTCGGCTAGCATAGCGGGTATTTTAGCGCGGCGAAGCGGAGAGGTTTGTTTCGCTACAAATTCGCGCAGGCTTTGATCCTCGGGGCAAGAGTCGCATTGTTCTTTAATCTTTTTTGCCGAAATTTCATCTAAAACGGCAAAATCATCCCAGCCAAGCTCGGGCTCGTCCCCCGGGATAAAAACGAACTCGCTCCCCTCAAAATCAAAAATGCCCGTCTCAAAGCTATGCTCGCCGCACGCAAATTTGCTTAAATTTAGAAATTTAAATTGCGGATATGCGGCGGATATTTTTAGCATCGCGTCTTGTTTTTCGTTAGAATTTAGCTTTTGAAATTCTGCTCTGTTCATCTTTTTTCCTTTTAAAATTTAACGCATTTTAGCGGACTAATCTAAAAAGCGTTTAAATTTGGGCGAGCGGCGCGGCTAAATTTGGCTTTGAGTTAGGCGGTAAGCGATAAAATAAATTAAAAACTATTTGCGAGTTAAAAACGGGGCAAATTTAAAGACTAAAAAGAAGGAATCGAAGCGGTAAATTTAAAAAGAGCCCGAAGAATGGGCTCATATTTTAATGCAGTTTAGACCAGACTTTGCGTTTCCAAAGCCATCCGAAAATGCCGAAAATCAAAAAGTAGATCATCACATTTTTGCCTAGGCTTTCGCGCTCGGCCTTTTTAGCGTCGCCGGCTTTTTGCATGTAGGCTACGATTTGATCCTCGCTAGCCTTGCTTAGCCCTACGCGAGGCATCGCTGTGCCGGGTAGCATCTTTTGCGTATCGTTTATAAATTTATGCAGATAATCATTGCCCTTTGAGCGAATCATCATCGATAAATCAGGCGGGTTTGAGCCCATATATGCAGCTAAATTTATGCGGTTGCTTAGCGCGTATTTGTTTTCGTATTTCATGTCGTGGCATCTTTGGCATGCGTCGCGAAATACCTGCTCATCGCTTACGCTTTTAGGTGCGATAGACTTTAGATACGCGACTATATCGGCGATCTCGGTATTTGGATCTTCTCCGCCCGCTCCGAAAAAGGCCGGCATCGGATAAGGCTTTTCGTCGTTAAATTTATGCGTTAGCTTTAGTGCCTTGGTCGGGTCTTTTATAAGGGCTGCTAGGAAATGCTCGTCGTATATCGCTCCTGCGGTGCTAAGATCGGGCGGTACGACGCCGTGAGCTTCGCTAAGCTCGGCGGCGCTTAGCGCGTTTGGCATACCTGCAGCCTCTACGCCGTGACAGCCCGCGCAGCCCGCGTTAGCAAAAGTTTCCGCGCCTTTAGCGGCGTCTCCTTTAGCTAAATTTATAGCCTTTACTTCTTTCCAAAACGCCGTGTAATCCTCAAGAGATTTTTTTGCTTCTTCTAAATCTTTTTTCGCTCCGGCGATTTTCTTTTCGTCGTTTAGAGCTTGCGCGGCTTCGAGAGCTTTTTGTCTGGCTTCTACTACGGATTTAGCCTGAGCCACGTCCTCTGCGCCTAGGTCGTAGTCAGCTGCGGCTACGTGCGGATGCATGACGCTATGCGCATAGGGTTCTATGCCCCAGTACGCTACGCCGGCAAGCGCGACTACGATTATAAAAATTTTTAGTTCTTTCATTTCATCGCTCCTTTTTTCTCAAGCGTCGTTATGATAGGCAAGACTACGAAAAGTAGGATAAAAAACGCTATCGTCGAGAAAAAGCCTATCCAGGCGTTTGAAATGCCTAGCGTTACGCCGTCGGCAGGCAATTTGCCAAAAATCGTGAGGATAATCATATCGACGATTAATAGCCAAAACCATACGAAAAAGCCCTTTCTCTCGTGAGCCGGAGCCACGACGTCGCTTCTGTCGTAAAGCGGCATGAAAAATAGCGCCACGCCCGCGATCGCAAATGCTATAAGGCCGATATTGTAGGCTTTAAATCCGAAAATATCGAAGAAAAATCCGCGTAAAATCTCGTACTGCCACAAGAAGTACCACTCAGGATAGATGTGCGGAGGCGTTTTTAGCGGGTTGCCCGGCTCGAAATTTATCGGATCCATCGCAAAGTCGAAATGAAAGCAAACAAGATAGAAAAAGAAAATCATGAAAAAGCCGATATACATGAAGTCTTTTGCCAAAAAGCCCGGCCAAAACGGAATTACTTTCGCGTTTTTCGTATCGCCGCTTAGGTATTTTTCGGCTTCTACTTCAAAGTCTATCTCCTCGCCCGTTTCGTTATTTACGTGCGGAACGCGAAGCGTGTAAAAGTGTATCGCGACGACTGCTATAAGCACGATCGGCAGCAAGCAGACGTGAAGCATAAAAAATCTCGTCAAAGTCGGATCGCTAACGGCGTAGTCGCCTCTGATCCACTCGACTACCGCATCGCCGATAACCGGGATGCCGCCGAATAAATTCGTAATAACCATCGCCGCCCAGTAGCTCATCTGCCCCCAAGGTAGCATGTATCCGCTAAACGCCTCGGCAGAGAACAAAATGAAAAGCAGCATGCCGCTGACCCAAATCATCTCGCGGCCTTTTTTATAAGAGCCGTAGTAAATCGCCGTAAAGGTGTGGATGTAGATTATGAGAAATACGACCGAAGCCGCAACCGCGTGGATATGGCGCCATAGCCAGCCGTACTCGACCTCTTTCATTATGGTCAAATTTACGCTGTCAAAGGCTAAATTTATATCCGGTTTATAGTACATAACTAGCATAAATCCGGTAAAAATAAGCAACGCAAAAAGCGTCGTGAGTATAACGCCCATCGCCCAGAGGAAATTTATATTTTTCGGTATCCAGTATTCGCTGACGAGGACTTTCATTAGCTTGTTTAGGGCGATCCTTTGATCTAGCCAGTCTAAAACGCCCGTTGATTTTCTGATGTGCATCTTCCCCTCCTTACGCTTGAGCCGTTAGTTTTTCGTATTCGGGGCTAGTCTCGCCCAAAACGAGTTTCGTACCGTCTATCTTAAACGGCGGTATGTCTAGCGGGCGTGGAGGAGGGCCGAAGGTATTTACGCCGTCTGCGTTAAATTCGCCTCCGTGACAGGCGCAAACGAAAAGTTGCTTGCCCGGTTTCCACTCCGGGATGCAGCCAAGATGCGTACAAAGCCCGATCGCCACCATATATCTAGCGCCGTCTACCACGACGTCGCGCTTGTCGTTAGGCGCCATCGAAGCGTCTTTTTTTAGGATAAATATCGGCTTTTTACGCCACTCTATTTGGCGCATCTCGCCCTCTTTCATCGGGCTGAGATCTACAGTCGTAAATCCCGCCGCCTTAACGCTAGGAAGCGGATCCCAGGTCTTTTTGACGGCTACGAGGGTCGCCGCGCCGCCTACTGCGGCCACCGCCCCGAACGCCAAACCGATAAAATCTCGTCTTTCTTGTTTTACGGACATTACCTTCCTTTCAGCAGTTTTTTAAAAAATACTCGCCATTATACTCTTATGAAAATTAAAATTTTATTTTTCCTGTAAATAGTTTAGATATTTAAATTATTTTTTAAATAATCATTTACTATTTTGTCTTTTTTAGGCTTTTGCTGGTAAAACTCGGGAGTAATAGGGCTTTGACGATTAAATTTGACGCTTTGCGGGCCAGCTAAATTTAAATTCGGTTTTCTTCTGCTTGATTTACCAGCGCCGCGAATTTAATGCCGAAAGACTTCAAATTTACGCCGTCAAATTTTCCGTTTTTAGCGGACGATGCTTGGTTAAATTTGATTTAAAAGGATAATTTTATGCGTATCGCTTCGATCGATCATATCGTTTTAACGGTTGCTGATTTACAACGGACGCTTGATTTTTACGTGCGAGTACTGGGTATGCGCGAGGTTGACTTTGCAAACGGACGCAAAGCTCTGGCCTTTGGCTCGCAAAAGATAAATTTGCACGTAAAAGACGAGGAAATTTTGCCAAATGCTTTAAACGTAAACGTCGGAACGGCCGATATTTGCTTGCTTACGGATACGCCGCTTGAGTCGGTTTTGGAGGAGTTAGAGGCTGCGGGCATCGCTGTAGAGCAGGGGGTGGTGCCGCGAACGGGCGCGCTTGGAGCGATAAGCTCAATCTACGTGCGCGACCCGGACGGGAATTTGATAGAGATTAGCAGATACGATTAAATTTGACGGGTTCGTAAAATTAAAACGCAAAAAAGGCGAAGCGTTAAATTTAGCCCCAAATTTAACGCTCATCCTTAATTAAATAGCATTTTATCGCGGCTTATCGCGGCTCCTTAGCGTTCATCTTTATGTAGATGTGCAAAATATCTATCGCCGCGGGCGTGATACCGCTAATCTCGCTGGCGGCAAAAAGCGTAGGCGGATTAAAGGTTTCTAGTTTTTCGACCACTTCGTTGCTTAGCCCGCTGATACCGCGGAAGCTAAAACCCTCTGGGATACGCACTTGCAGCATATCTTTCATGCGCTCTATTTGGCTTTTTTGCTCGGCGATGTAGTGCTGGTACTTCGCCTCGACTAAAATTTGCTCCAAGCTCGCCTCGTCCATGCCGGCGAAAATTTCGTCTAAATTTTGCAGTTTTTCGCGCGTGAAGTTCTTGCGCGCTACGATTTTTTGCAGGCTTACGTTTTGGCTGATTATGTCCTCGCCTAGGCTTTCTAAAAGGGCTAAATTTTGCTTTGATGGCGTGATTACGGTCTGGTTTAGATACGCTAGCCCGCGCGCTAAATTTTGGCGGATTTTCTCGACTCTTTCGTATGTTTTAGCGTCTATTAGCCCAAGCTGCCTCCCGTAGCCGCTAAGGCGCAGTACGGCGTTATCCTCGCGCAGCAGCAATCTATACTCGGCGCGCGAGGTAAACATGCGGTAGGG
>CAUQCZ010000040.1:0-8635 GCA_963516335.1 uncultured Campylobacter sp.
CTCATAGAAAATCCTTTGTAAAAAAATTTAGTTGGTAATTTTAAGATTTTATTTAGGCAAAAAAATTGATTATAATCAATAAATGGCTAAATTTTATCAAATTTATTTACAAAATGAGAATTTTAAATTTTATAATAAGGTATTCTAGATTGCTTAGAAAGCATAACGAGAAATTAGAATATTAAAAAATTTCTGAAACAAATTTTTATAAAGCCAAGAAAACTTAAAGCTCTTTAAACATCGATAAAATCAGGGGTCTAAAGGAATTTTTGAGTATATATGGCTCCGGATGCTGGATTCGAACCAGCGACCAAGCGGTTAACAGCCGCCTACTCTACCGCTGAGCTAATCCGGAACGCGTAGAATGGATGGTGCGGATGAAAGGACTTGAACCTTCATGCCGTGAGGCGCCAGATCCTAAGTCTGGTGTGTCTGCCAATTTCACCACATCCGCAAAAAAGAAAGCGCATATTAGCCAAAAAGCTCTTAATATGAGCTTAATATGGTACGCCCAAGAGGATTCGAACCTCTGGCCTACGGCTTAGAAGGCCGTTGCTCTATCCAACTGAGCTATGAGCGCAAAATATCAAATCAGTGGTACGCTCGAAAGGAGTCGAACCTTCAACCTACAGATCCGAAGTCTGTTGCTCTATCCAATTGAGCTACGAGCGCATAAAGTGGGGTGAGTTGTGGGAATCGAACCCACGACCCTCAGGACCACAATCTGATACTCTAACCTACTGAGCTAAACTCACCATTTAACATGGTCGGGGTGAAAGGATTCGAACCTTCGGCCCTCTGGTCCCAAACCAGATGCGCTAACCAGCCTGCGCTACACCCCGAGGCATTGCGAGTTTAGCCTACTTATTGAAAAGGTGCATTGTAGCGAAAAAAATATACTATGTCAAGAAAAATAAGCTTAAATTTGAAAATTTGCGAAAATTTTCGCTTCAAGCCGCGCAAACTCGGCTAAGAACAAATTCCGTATAAAAGAAAAAAGTTAGCCCGATCAGCCAAACGTTAAAAAACATCGCCTTAAAAATATCTTGTAACTCGCCGCCAAATACATCCGCTACAAGCGAGTAAAGAGCAATTTGCAAAACTATCTGACGGGTAAAATTTAAAACAAAAACCGCCGCCGGTCTTTTTACGCCTTGAAGCGTCGAGCCGGAGAGATTTATGAGCGCGTAGCCCATAAACGCTAGCGAATTTACCGCAAAATAGCTCTTCGCCGCGCTTATGACCTCGGGCGTCTCGTCAAAAAACCCGACCAAAATCCCACCTAGCCCAAGACAAAAAGCCGCCGCAAAAATACAATAAACCGCTAAAAATTTGACCGCATAAGCGTAGCAGCCGCGCACTCTGGCGTATTCGCGCGCGCCGAAGTTTTGCGACACGATACCAAGCACCGCCGATGCGATGCCGGTCGTCGGCAGCATGACAATCTGCTCGATGCGAAGAGCCAGGCCGTAACCTGCGACCGCATGCGTGCCGTAGCGGCTGATAAAATGCATGAGAACGAGTCCGCCAAGCGACATCGAGAGATAGTTTAGGCACGCGGGCAAGGCTTGTGCTAAAATTTTGCGGTAGATGGCAAACTCGGGCGCAAATGAGCGTAAATTTAAAAAATTTATCATACCTGTTTTTACGACTTTGACGCCTAAGAAAAGCGAACCAAGTAGCTGCCCCGAAGCCGTCGCTAAGGCTATCCCGCCGATACCCAGTCCGCAAACATCCACGTAAAAAAAGCAAAAGCCCAAATTTATAAAAAGTCCCGCAAAAAGCCAGTTTCGCAGGCTCTTTGTGTCGCCTGCGGCCACCAGCACGCCGTTTAGCGATTTTATGAGCAAGAAAAACGGCGAAGCAAGAAATATCACGCGGTTATACGCCATGGCTTCGCGTAAAAACTCCTCGTTCGCTCCTAAAATTTTAAGCAGATGCGGAGTAAAGATAAAGCCGCAAAGCCCCATAAAAAGGGCGCAAAGAAGCACGAAAAACACGCCCTTTGCGGCGTAAATTTTAGCTAGTCGGTCCTTGCCTCCGCCAAGCGCGTTGCCCACAAGCGCAGTTAGCGCCGAGCCAAAGCCAAGCCCCATGCCCACGACGCTGATATAGAGCAAAAAACTCATCGAAAAGCCCGCCAGCGCCTGCGTCGATATGCGCGCGGCAAAAAACACGCCCGTCACGTTGTAAAGCGTATTAAAACTCATCGCGACGCCCGCGGGCGCGGCTAGGCGCAGTACGAGCTTGTTTATGGGCTCTTTTGTGAGATTCACTTTATTTTGAGCTTTAAAAGCGCGTCTTTTACGTCTTTTGGCACGCGGTAGCTATCGCGGATCTTTGAGATCGCTTTGTTGTGGGTAAATTTACTCAGTCGCCCGCTCTCTAGCAACTCTCGCCCCGCTCCGTCAAATTTGATAAAAACCTCGGCTAAGCACCAAGCAGCCGCCATTTGCACGTAGTATCGCTCATCCTTTTCCTCGGCGCAAATTTCAAAAAACCGCTCAAGCGAAATTGCGCCAAAATTGCGCATAAAATAAACGTAGAAAAACCGCTTTTCGTATTCTAAATTTGAGCCTAGAGCCTGCTTTAGCAGCGCATCTACGTAGCGCGCATCGCTAAATTTAGGCTCAAAGCCGTCCGTCACTGCCCAGTTTGGCATCGTTTTGATAAACTCGCTAGCTAGCTTAAATTTAGCTTCGTCGTCTTTTATGAGCATTATCAAAAAGCCCTTTAGCATAAACTCCTCGTGAAAAAACGGCTCATAAGCAGCGATCTGTTCTAAATTTAGCCGAGCGAAATTTTGCTTTGCCAGGCGTCTTAGCTCAGGAGTTTTTACGCCTAAAATTTCGGGGCTTTTGATGAGTTTTTGCGAAAACACCGCCAGCTTTTGGCTCCTAAGTCCCTCCAAAATCTCTAAAAATTCGCCTTTTACGTCCACGCTAGCTCCTTTGCGTTTAAATTTACCGCTCAAATTCGTTCAGTTTAAATTTGACGACTCAAAAAAGCCGAAGCGTCAAATTTACCGCCCTGCGCGCTCAAAGCAAATTTAAAGGCTCAAATTTTACTTTTGAGCCTCTTGCGCGCGTTTTGCCGACTTTTTGCGAGCGTAGATGTTGATGAGCTCCACGCCCAGAGAAAACGCCATCGCAAAGTAAACGTAGCCCTTAGGCACGTGCATACCAAGCCCCTCGCCCACAAGCGTAAAGCCGATCAGGATCAAAAACGCAAGCGCGAGAATTTTGATAGTCGGGTTGTTATCGACGAAATTTGAAATGCCCTTAGATGCAAACATCATTACGCCCACGGCAAGTATCACTGCTAGGATCATGATCTCGATGTGGTTTGCCATGCCCACTGCGGTGATGACGCTATCGAGCGAAAAGACGATGTCAAGCACGGCGATCTCGGCGATAACGACCCAAAAACTCGCATGCCCCTTGCCCGCCTCGCGCTCCTCGTGCTCGCCGCTAACGCTTGAGTGGATCTCAAGCGTAGACTTGCCGATGAGGAAAAGTCCGCCCAAAATCAGCACCAAATCGCGCCCCGTAATCGTGAAATCAAACACGCTAAATAGCGGCTTGGTAAGCTTCATAATCCAAAATAGCGAAAGCAAAAGCGCAATCCTCGTTAGCATCGCAAGCGAAAGCCCTAGTATGCGGCCTTTGTCGCGCTGCTCGGGCGGGAGCTTACCGACTAGTATCGCGATAAATATGATATTGTCGATACCAAGCACGATCTCAAGCCCCGTTAGCGTCACGAGCGACAGCCACGCCTCTGGCGAAAAAATCCAATCAAACATTTTTTTCCTTTTTTATAATTTAGGGCGCGATTATAGCCAAAACGGGTTTAAATTTGATTGAGCGAGCGGGCGCGGGCGTTTTGGGGATCAAATTTGGCGCTTTAATGCACGAATATTTGCGTTTTGAGGCGATTAAATTTGACGGATTTTGGTTTATTTGGTAGCGGTTAAATTTGCCTCGATGAAATTTGATTTTGCAAAATACGCAACAAACGGCTCTGAGGATAAATTTTTAGAAAAACGAATTTAAGAAAAATTATCTTAGATAAAGGGCGTTTAAGCGATAAGCGGATAAAATTAAAATCTTTTGTGAAATTTAAAATGAAGTGGTGACCCCTACGAGACTCGAACTCGTGTTACCGCCGTGAAAGGGCGATGTCCTAACCGCTAGACGAAGGGGCCACAAATTAGCGGAAATGGGATTTTACATTAAAGATAATAAAAAATAGCTTAAGTTAAGGATAAAAAATCATGAAAAAATTTTCTAAATTTGCTTTGAGTGCGCTTACATGCCTCGCGCTTGGCGGCTGCGCCGCGCTACAAAGCCAAAAATCATCAGACAAATTTACCGTCACCATCCTCACTCCGCCGTTAAAAATCAACGACGTGGGCTTCCTGCACAAAACCGCAAATCAGCTAAATTTGCAAATTTACAGCTCCGGCGTAAACACGGTAAATCTCAAAATAAACGACAAAATTTGCATGAACGGCGCGTGTTTTGAGAAAAAAGAATTTAACAAAAAGTTCTTTTTGGAGGAGAGATATGACGACTTTTTCGCGGAAATTTTGGAGCGCAAACCGCTATATGACGGCATAAATGTAATGACAAATTCGTGCGGTTTTATACAAGATATAAGTAAATATTCAATAAAATACGAAGTTTGCGGTAAAAATATCAGCTTTTTCGACGCTAAAAACCGCATAAAAATCATCATAAAAGAGCTTCAATGAAATTTATCGGCGCGCATGTGAGCATCGCGGGCGGCGTAGAAAACGCTCCGCTAAATGCGGCAAGCATCGGCGCAAACGCCTTTGCGATGTTCGTCAAAAATCAGCGTCAATGGGAAGCCAAGCCGCTAACCCCAGAAAATATCTCCAAATTTAAACAAAATTTAAAAGCCGCCCATATCGAGCCCAGGCACGTTTTGCCGCACAACGGCTACCTTATAAATTTAGGCCATCCAAGTGCCGAGCAAAGGCAAAAGTCCATTAACGCCTTTTTGGACGAAATTTACCGCGTAGAAGCGCTCGGACTTGAGATGATAAATTTTCATCCAGGCTCGTATCTAAACGAAATTTTGCCCGAAATTTGCCTCCAAAATATCGCAAACTCGGTAAATTTCCTGTTAGAAAATAGCCAAAACGTAAGGCTAGTCATCGAAAATACCGCGGGTCAGGGCTCAAATTTGGGCTTTAAATTTGAACACATAGCCTTTATCGTCAAAAACTGCATCGATAAAAGCAGGATCGGCGTCTGCCTGGACACCTGCCATACGTTTGCCGCGGGGTACGACATCAGGGGCGACTACCGGCGCGTGATGAGCGAATTTGACGAGATAGTCGGGCGCGATATGCTGTGCGGCATGCATCTAAACGATACGAAATTTGACCTAGCCAGCAAAAAGGATCGCCACGAGAGCCTAGGCAAGGGCTTTTTGGGCTTAAAAACGTTTGAAAATATCATAAACGACCCTCGCACGGACGATATCCCGCTAGTTTTAGAGACGATCGACGAGAGCATCTGGGCGGACGAGATAAAAATTTTAAGAAACTTTAAAGGAGAATAAATGAGAAAATATATCGGCGTTTGCCTAGCGGCTTGCTGCTGTCTAAATGCGGCGGGCTTTAAAATCCCGGAGCAAAGCGGCGATAGCATCGCGCTTTTAAACTCAAACGTCGCGACGAGCTTCGGCCCCGACGCAGCCTATAACAACCCGGCAAATATGATATTTTTAGACGGCGGACACTACCTCGAGAGCTCGCTAACCTATCTGCGCATGTCAAAGACGAAGTATAGGCACTATAACGGCGACAAACTCACCTCCAAAAGAGCAAACGCGCTCGTACCTACGTTTCACTTCGTGACGCCGCAGTTTGGCGACTGGCGCTTTGGCCTCTCGGTCGTCGTGCCTGCGGGAATGTCGATGAGATGGGACGAAAATCTACCTAAAGCCACATCTAAAAAATTTGATCTAAAAGTGATCGAGGTAAATCCTAGCGTCGCCTACGCGCTAACCGATAACATCGCATTAGGCTTTGGTCTTCGCGCCGTTTACGCTAGAGGAGAAGCCGTGCAGGAGGTCCCTGGCGCCCTACCCGCCTCGCAAGACATCAAAGGCGACCGCGTAAATTTCGGCTATAACGCCGCAATCGCCTATAAACCGACTTCAAATTTGAGCCTAGCGGCCACCTACCGCTCGAAAGTAAATATGAATCTAAAAGGCGACACCGACATCAGCGCGCCGGCGCACCCGAGAGGGGCATTTCCGAGCGGCTCATATAGCGGCAGCGCAAAGCTATCCGTACCGCTACCTGCGAGCTTAAATTTAGCCCTATCGTACAAAATCGTAAACACCACGCTGCTATTTGACTTTGAGAGAACCTATTGGTCTGCGTGGAAAGAACTTGACTTCAACTACCCGGGCGCCTCGGCCGCACACTATCGCAACCCGTTTTTTGCGGCATTTGACGCGTCTAAAAAACGCGACTGGGAGGATAGCAACGCCTACCGCATCGGCGTAGCGCACGACGCGACGGACAAACTCCGCCTAATGGGCGCGGTTACGTTTGACGAGGCCGCCTCTAGAGCCGATACCACGGGCTTTGATCTGCCCGATACCAAAGCCGTCATCTATGCAGCGGGCTTTAACTACAAATTTACGGACGCTTTGGAGCTGGGAGCTAGCTACTTCTACCAAGACAGAAAAGCGCGCGACGTAAACTACTACTCAAACGCGTCGGGACTCTATCCAAACGGCAAATTTGAGCGCGGCAACGCTCAAGCTATAAATTTGAACGTGAAATATAAATTTTAAGGCGCGTAAATGAACTACCCTTACGAAAATTTCGAGGATATGCTAAACGTCGCGGTAGACAAAAACGGCGGCGGTATCGCGATCTACACCGAAACGGATAAAATAAGCTACAAGCAGCTACGCGCAAACGCCTTTACGCTGGCTGCGTTTTTGCAAGGTATGGGCGTGAAAAAGGGTGACCGCGTCGCGATGATCGTAAATAACTCGCCGGAGTTTATCGCTAGCTACTTTGCCATCACGCTGCTAGGCGCCGTGGCCGTGCCGATAAATACCTTTTTAAAATACGAAGAATTCGAGTACATCATAAACGACTGCGGAGCGAAATTTCTCTTTGCTTCTGCCGAGCTAGCCAAAGAGATACGCGGACTAGAGAGCAAAACCGCGGTAAAAAAGATCGTCTGGATCGGCGATAGAGCCGAATTTGACGAAAACAATATCGCCTACGCACACGCGCTAAACTGCCGTATAGAGCTAAATTTGACCGACCGACCGAAGCTCGACGATCTAGCGCATATCATCTACACCTCGGGCACCACGGGTAAGCCAAAAGGCGCGATGATCAGTTACCGCAACCTCATCTCAAACGTCCAGGGCGCACACGAGGTCTTTCACGTACGTACGAAGGATAGATTTGCCGTGTTTTTGCCGATGTTTCACAGCTTTACTCTCACGGCGATGGTGCTACTGCCGATATTTTCGGCGTGTTCGCTTATTTTAGTAAAGTCCATTTTCCCGTTTTCAAACGTCCTAAAACAAGTCCTGCTCAAGCGCGCGACCGTGTTTTTAGGCGTGCCCGCGATCTATACGGCTATCGGCAAGGCCAAAATCCCGTGGTATTTTCGCTGGTTTAACTGCATTAGGATTTTCATCAGCGGCGGAGCGCCTTTAGCAGAGCAGACTATCACGGATTTTCGCGTTAAATTTCCTCGCGCGGTACTGATAGAAGGCTACGGCCTTAGCGAATGCTCGCCTATCGTCTCGGCAAACACGCTGCAAAAACAAAAAATCTCAAGCGTCGGTTTGCCGCTGCCGGGCTACGAAGTAAAATGCATAAACGACGAGATGATGGAGCTGCCCGCAGGCGAAGTGGGCGAGCTAATCGTAAAAGGCGACTGCGTGATGCAAGGCTACCTAAATATGCCCGACGCAACCGACGAAACGATCGTAAACGGCTGGCTGCGCACGGGCGATTTAGTCAAGATCGACGAAGAGGGCTATATCTTTATCGTCGACCGCAAAAAAGACCTCATCATCTCAAAGGGCATCAACATCTACCCGCGCGAGATCGAGGAGGTGCTGTTTAAACTACCCGAAGTCGAGGCAGCCGCCGTTATCGGCGTCAGAGACGAGCATGCGGATGAGGAGGTCACGGCGTTTATCCAGTTCAAAGAAAACATGAGCCTGGACGAAAAAGATATCCGCGCGCACCTCAAAAAACACTTGGCAAATTTTAAAATTCCAAAGACGATTTATTTTAAAGACGAGCTGCCTAAAAACGCGACGGGCAAGGTACTAAAGCGCGTTTTAAAAGAGCAGATAAAGGATGAAATTTAGTGCAGTTTTTGATAGAGTTTATCGGCGGCGAGCAAAATTCTAAAATTTCCTCGCTCATAAAATGCAGCCAAAACGAGGCGAAAATTTTACGCCACCTAAGCAAAGGCTATATCGAAGGCACTCCGCAAAGTAGCGTCTACGACGTGCTTTACACTGTTTTTGGCAGCGAGGAGTATAAATTTCTAGCTGGACTTGCGGACGTAAAAAACTTACTTGAGAGCGGCTGGATCGTGCAGGGCTTTTC
>CAUQCZ010000041.1:0-8528 GCA_963516335.1 uncultured Campylobacter sp.
AAATCCTTTATATATAAAATTACTCATAACAGGCGTCATCAAAAAGTAAATAATTATCCCAAAAATCGCCAAAAAAACGGCTGAAAAAAGGGCGTTTATATTTTCAAAAAATTTAACCAAAACCGGATAAACGTCAAGCGCGGAGTATAAAAATACAAAGGCAAAAACGCCTGCAAACAGCGCGCAAATCGCAAGAAGCTCGCCGTCAGAGTTTTTAAAAATAGCTCCGATGTAGCGCACCGCTCCTTCAAAATCCATCGTAAAAAACACCCAAGCCATGCTCACGAAAATAAACGTAAAATATCGTCCAAGTATGGCCGAATTTAGCCATTTGCGCTCGCCGGTTAAGTTTAAAAACACGACGCCAAAGCCGTGGATGAGCCCCCAGAGTAAAAAGCTAAGTCCCGCGCCGTGCCAGACGCCAGAGATCGCAAAGACTAGCATCACGTTTAGCTGCGTTTGCGCCTGCGTGCCGCGACTGCCTCCTAGCGGGAAATAGACACACTCTTTGAAAAAATTCATAAGGCTGATGTGCCAATTTTGCCAAAAAATTTTTAAATTTCGCGCCGTAAAAGGACGGTTGAAGTTTTGCGGCAAAACAAAACCGCACATTAGTCCTAGTGCCGTTACGAAGTCCACGTAGCCGCTAAAATCGGCGTAGAGCAGCACGCTGTAGCCAAAAAGCGCGCCTAAAAGCTGCGAGGCGGGTAGGGTGGGCGCGGCAAAAACGGGATTAACAATCTCAAAAAGATGGTTTGCGACGATGAGCTTTTTAAAAAGCGCGGAGCATAAAAGTGCGAATATAACGGGGCTAGCGCTAAAAACCTTTGGGGAGTTTAGCGCCTCAAAAAAGGGTTTTGGCCGCAAAATCGGACCCGAAATAATCGCGGCAAAAAAGCTAAGAAAAATGAGCGTATCAAGGTAGCTAGGCGCCTCTATCTCGCCGTCTCGCACGGCCTTTAGCAGCAAAATGCTCATGAATGAATAAAACGAAATGCCAAGCGGCAACGCGATATTTTCTAGGTGCAGGCGAGTAAATTTGATCGCGAAATAGTCGCCGTATTTAAAAAACATAAGCGCGCAAAGCACGAAAATAACGCCCGCGGCAAACGGGATCACTGAGTCTTTGCCCTGAGCCGCCCTCGCAAAAAGAAAAATCGCGGTGCTAAAGATAAAATTTATGATTAGAAATTTAAGCCCGAACGAGGCTAAAAATATATAAGAAAAGGCGAGTAAAACGGCTTTTTGCAGGTACGGGCGCGTGTTTAAAAAATAATAAATCGGCCAAAAAATAAAAAAGCACAAGCCAAATTCTATGGAAAAAAGATTCATATCCCGCCTAAATTTTTGCGTAATTATATAAAAAAATTATTTTGGGTTGGGTTAAATTTGCATTTGACGGGAATTTAAAATTTAACTTGCGGTTTCGCTCGTGCGAGTTTTAAATTCGGGGCTTAAATTTGAGTTTAAAACGGCTCAAATTCTCGTCCAAATTTGAATCCTAAATTCTCACCCTCTTGCGAAAATCAGCTAAAATTTAAAGCCGCTCTATCGCCGCTAGCACGTTTGCCGCGTCGTTTGCGGGCTCGGCCACGTCGTTAAATCTTTTTACGACTTCGCCGTTTTTGATGATCAGCGTTTGGCGGCGGTAAAATTTCTTACCGTCGTTCGTGGTAAAAGTTTGCAAATTTAGCGGGGATTCTAGCTCGAAGTTTTCGTCGCTCAAAAAGATAAAATTCGCGCCTACGCTTTGTTTAAATTCATTCATCTTTTCTACGCTTTGAGAGCCGGCGGCTATTAGCGTAAAGCCTGCGGATTCTAGCTTTGCAAGGTTTTCCTGGTAGGCTTTGCACTGAAGCGTGCAGCCTGTTAATCCCTTTAAATCCTTTAAATTTTCGGGTAAAAATTTCCCGCTCTCGCCCATTTTGGGATAGGTAAAAAGGATGTAGTTTTTGCCTGCGACGAGCTCGCTAAATTTGACCGGATTTGCGTTTATATCTTTCATTGCGTCCTCTTTGAGTGTGAATTATTAAAAAAATAGACTAAAAATAGCACTGCAAAGCTTATAAACAGCATAATCGCCGAATAAACGTGCGCCTTTGTGTAATCCATGAGTTCGACGGCCTCGTAGATGGCGATGCTGGCGACTTTGGTCTTGTCCCCCACGCTGCCGCCTATCATCAGCACGACGCCAAACTCGCCCAGAGTATGCGCAAAACTCACTATGAGTGCGGTTAGAAGCGAGGGCTTGATGTTTGGCAGAGCGACTCTAAAAAGCGTCTCCCATTTTCCTTTACCCAGCGAGTAGCTCGCCTCAAAAAGGCTCTTTGGCAGACTCGCAAAGCCCGCCTGAAGCGGCTGAAACATAAAAGGCAGCGAGTAAATGCAGCTAGCGATGATGAGGCCTGAAAAGTTAAAAACCAAGCGGATATCAAAGGTTTGCTCAAAAAATTTGCCCAAAAAGTTGTAAGGCGAGAGAAAAACAAGCAGATAAAAGCCTAGCACCGAAGGCGGTAGCACCAGAGGCAGCGAGATCACGGCTTCTAGCACGGGTTTAAATTTAAAACTCGCTCGGCTAAGCCAAAACGCAACCGGCAGCATGAGAAAAAACAGGATCGCAGTCGAGATGAAAGCAAGCTTTAGCGAGAGGTAAAAGGGCGTAAAATCTATATTCATCTCGGCTCGCTTTGCGTGTAAATCTCGGCGTTTCGCTTGTTAAATTTGCCCGATTTTGCGCCGTAAAATTCGTCGTTTTCGCTACCGTTTTTTTGTAAATTTAGCCCAAATGCTTTGGCGCTTATCGACGCTTCATCGCCCGGTTTTAAATTTGCGGCTTCCGCGGCGCTTAGCGCTACTTCGCAAAGCTGCCCGCCGACGGAGACGACGGCTACATAGATGGCGTCGCGCTTTGAGATCTCTAAAATTTTTGCCGGCAGGCTAAATTTCTGCGAGCCTCTGTGTCTCAAAAATATCTCGCCCGGACCGCCTTCTTGCGTTATTTTGCCTCCGTCAAGCACGAATACCTTGGACGCGAGTTTATAGATCTCCGCGACGTCGTGGCTAACCAAAATCGTCGTCATATCAAACTCGGCGTGCACCTTGGCAAGGTAGTCTTGCAGCTTTTCGCGCATGGCGTTATCAAGCGCCGAAAGAGGCTCGTCGAGTAGCAAAATTTCAGGCTTTCGCATGAGAGCGCGGGCTAGGGCGGCGCGCTGCTTTTGACCGCCCGAGAGCTGCGAGATGGCGGCGTTTTCTAGCGAGCTCATCTCGACTAGTTCTAGCAGCTTGCGCGCTAAATTTTGATCGTTGTTCGCAAAAAGCAGATTTTTCATCACGTTCATATTTGGAAAAAGTGCGTAGTCTTGAAATAAAAACCCGATATTTCGGCTTTGCGGCGGAGCGAAGTTCTTACCGTCAAAAAGCGTTCTTCCGCCTGCTTTTATCGTTCCGCTATCAGGCGTTTCAAAGCCCGCGATTAGGCGCAAAAGCGTCGTTTTGCCGCTGCCGCTTTTGCCGTAAAGAGCGACAAATTCGCCCTTTTTTACGTTCAAATTTACGTCTAAATCAAATTTTCCGTTTGCGCCGTTTAGGCTTTTTATGCAGTTTAATTCTATCATGCGATGTAGAGCGAGGTTGCCTTGACGTAGGCGTAAATTTGATCGCCGAGCGCTAAATTTAGCCGCTTTAGCGATGCCGTCGTTATGATGCTTTCAAACTCAAATTTGCCCGCGTTTAGGTGTAGCGAGCTAGTGATTTGTCCTTTTTGGATATCTGAAATTTGCGCTTTTATCTCGTTTGAGACCGAGCAGTTTAAAAGCGGAGAAGTAGCGACGAAGACGTCCGAGCTTTTAAAGCCTAGCCGAACTTCGTCGCCGATTTTTAAATTTTGCAGATTTTCCAAGGATAGCATTTTTAGGCTCAAATTTTCGGCACTAAACTCAAAAACGCTAACGCCGTCATTTTGCTCTATCGCCGAAATTTTAGCCTTTATCATTTTAGATGTTGTATCCGAATTTTCTAAAGATTTCCTTCGCGCGGTCGCTTCTGATGAAGTCATAGAAAGCCTTGGCTTCAGGATTGTTTTCGCCGTGTTTTAGGATAACCATACCTTGATCGATCGGAGTGTAGAGCGCAGGATCGATGAGGATAAAGTTTTTGCCCTCTTTGTACTCGGCCATTTTTTTATCGTACATAGCAGAAGCCGCGATAAATCCGACGTCAGCAGCGCTTAGAGCTTGGCTTAGAGCCTCGCCGATCGATTTTGCTAGGATGACGTTTTTCTCGACTTTATCGTAGATGCCGGCTTTTTTTAGAGCTTCGATGCTAGCCTTGCCGTACGGAGCGGTTTCTGGGTTTGCGATCGCGATGGCTTTTAGACCTTCTACCGCATTTATGCCTTTAGCTAGATCGATATCTCTGATCGTAAATAGCGCAAGCGCGCCCTGAGCGTATACTACGGGCTGGGTTACGGCAAATTTGGTGTCGTATAGATCCTGGACGAATTTCATATTTGCAGCCATGAAAACGTCCGCCGGAGCGCCGTTTTTGACCTGCGTAGATAGCGCGCCGCTAGCTCCTAGAGTGACGGTTACTTTGGTGTCTGGATTTGATTTAGCAAACTCCGCTTTTAGCTCGTCAAACGCGTATGTGACGTTTGCAGCGGCAAATACGTTGATCTCGCCTGCGTTTAGGTTAAAAGCGGCGATAGCCGCGACTACTAACGAAAAAAATGTTTTTTTCATTTTTTATACTCCTACTATGATTTGACTCGCTTTGATTATAGCTACCAGCTCGTCGCCCACGCCTATGCGCATTTGCATCGCACTTTCTTTGGTGATGATAGAGGTTATCGTCTGATGATTGCTTATTTCTAGCACGATTTCGGCGTTTACCGAGCCGATTTTAGCCTCGATAACGCGTCCTTTTAATAAATTTGCCGTGCTTAGCTTTAGATTTTCCTCTTTTGCGAGCATTACGCTTGGAGCTTTAAAGATAAATACGACCTTTTTGCCGACCTTTAAATTTAGATTTTTTTCGGACTCGACCGTGACGTTAGCGCGTAAAATTTCGCCGTTTGAGAGTTTGGCGCTGATTTGCGAATTTACCGCGCCCGTTTTTATCTCCGTGATTTCGCAGCTTAGCTGGTTTCTAGCGCTTAGACTCATGCTCATGCGCTGTAAATTTAAAATTTCGTTCGTATCGACGTTTATATTTGAACAAACTTTTTCTAAAAATATCTTTTGACTCTCTAGCATCGCATCGTATAGCGCGATCATCTTTTTGCCGTACGCAGTGAGCTCCGAGCCGCTGTTTTTCTTGTTGCCTTCGGCTCTTGCGATTAGCGGTTCGTCCGAGCGGTTATTTAGCGCGTCTAGGCTGTCCCATGCGTTTTTGTACGAGATACCGACGTATTCGGCCGCTTTGGTTATGCTTTTGGTGTGTTCGACGGCCTTTAAAAGCTCTATATGCTTAGCTAGCACCGATACGCCGCTATCTAAAAATAGCTCTAAACTAACGTCTGCTTTCATGAAAATCCCCCAAATTTTATAAATATAAAAAAATAATTTGCTAGGAAGTATATTTAAATATATATGAAAAATAACTTAAATAAACTTCGTAATACCGGGCATTTTGAAATTTATAAATTTAAAAGCTACATTGAGATAAAATCCTAGATTACTGCCTTTGCAGACTTGAAATTCGGAGATTCGATGAGAAAATTTTTACTCTCTTTTTTGCTCGTTTTTAGTTGCGTTTTTGCCGAACAAACACAGGAAAAGAGCGAATTTGACGACGAATTTACGCAGCCTAGCGAGATTTTCGATCCGCTTAGCGGTTATAATAGAATGATGACCGGTTTTAACGATTTTATGTATGTAAACGCCATCCATCCCGCGGTAAAAGGATACAACTACGTAGTGCCCGAAGCTGCAAGAACCGCTGCGGGAAATTTTTTTGATAACCTTTTGTATCCCGTCCGCTTCGTAAATAACGTCTTGCAGCTTAAATTTAGCGAGGCGGGTGAGGAGACGCTAAGATTTTTGGCAAATACGATTATTGGATTTGGCGGGCTAACCGACGGCGCAAAATACTATAATCTGCAACGCCACGACGAAGACTTGGGTCAGACGCTAGGCTACTGGGGCGTAGGCAGCGGATTTCACGTGGTTTTGCCGTTTCTGGGGCCTTCAAATTTACGCGATATGGCAGGCATGGTCGGGGATTATTACCTAGATCCCGTCAGCTACGTAAAACCGATGCTAGATTCGTTTGCGATAAAGTCTTTTCGGCAAGGCAATCTTTTGTCTTTGCACCCAAACGCTTACGACGAGCTTAAAAAAGACGCGATCGATCTGTATCCGTTTCTACGCGACGCATATGAACAGCGCCGAAATCATTTAATAAAGGAATAAAATGAAGTTTTTAAAAATCATCCTACTTGCGCTTTTTAGCGCGGTTAGCCTCTTTGCGATCAGCGAGGAGCAGATAAAACCTACGATGCAAAAAGCGACGCAAGACGCCATCGAGGTACTAAAAAACGCAAATTTGAGCAAAGACGAGAAAATAAGTAAAATTTTCGCCGTTTTTGATCCGTATTTCGACTACGAACAGATGTCTAAGATCGCTCTAAGCAAGCGCTACAACAACCTAAGCGCCGAGCAAAAGGTCAAATTTAACAAAGCTTTTGAAGAGAGATTAAAATCAAGCTACGTCGATAAGCTTTTAAGCTACAAAAACCAAACTATAAATTTTAAAGACGTAACCAAGCCGAACGAAAATCGCTACTTTCTAAACGCAGATTTAGTCGGCGAGGACGGCAAAAACTACGGCTTTACGTATAAATTTTACAATGCTAAAGAGCGCGGTTGGCTCATCTACGACGTCGAAATTTTAGGCGTTAGCATCATCCAGACCTACCGCAGCCAGTTTGACAGCCTGATGGAAAACGAGAGCTTTGAAAATTTGCTTAGCAAGCTAAACTCAGTCCAAGCTCCGCAATAAGGCGCTGATGAAGCGGATTTTTAAATTTATCGTCGATTTTCCAAAAAGCGTTATTGCGGGTGTGCTAGCTGCGACGCTGGTTTTTGGATATTTTAGCGCCAAGCTCGAGGTGGACGCGTCTACCGAGACGCTGTTACTTGAAAACGATAAAGATCTAGCCGTCTTTAGAGATGTTTCTAAACGCTACGTTAGCCCAAACTACCTAGTCATAGCCTACACGCCAAAAGACGATCTGCTCGCGCCTTCTACGCTTGAAAAGATAGAAAATTTAAGCCGCGAACTAGAAAAAAACGAGCTCGTATCAAGCGTCATTTCGGTACTAAACATCCCGCTGCTTCAAAGCGGAACTAACGATCTTGGCGAGCTAGTTAAGCACGTGCCAAGCCTTGCCGATACCGATATAAACAAAACCTTGGTGCGCCGCGAGTTTGCGGATAGTCCGCTATATACGAACAACCTCGTTAGCCGCGATCTAAAAACTACGGCGATCGTGCTAAATTTAAAGACCGACGAGAAATATCAAAGCATACTAAACGAGCGAAACGCTCTGCTAAACGCCAAGCTAGATGGTAACATCACAAGCGAGCAAAAACAGCGCCTAAGCGCCGTAAATGCGCAGTTTAAGGCTCACCGCGACGAAGCGCGCATAAAAGAGCACGCAGCGATCGAGCATATCCGCGAGACGATAGCGAAATTCGGCGGAGGCGAGAGTTTGTTTTTAGGCGGGGCAAATATGATCGCCGATGATATGGTGAGCTTCGTGCGCTCGGATCTTGCGACATACGGCATCAGCGTAACGCTGCTTTTGGTCTTTTGCCTTTGGCTGTTTTTTAGACAGATTCGCCACATCGTTATGCCGATTTTTATTTGCGTGATTAGCGTTATTTGGGCGAGCGGACTGTTTGGGTTTTTTGGCTGGGAGATCACGGTGATTAGCTCAAACTACATAGCCCTTCAGCTCATCATCACTATCTCCGTCGTCATCCACCTGATCGTGAGCTACCGCGAGTTTTGCGTTACAAAGCCGCATCTTAGCAACCGTCAGCTAGTCTATCTCACGCTGCGCGATAAGGCCAGTCCGTCGTTTTTTGCGATATTTACGACCGTTATCGGCTTTTTGTCGCTTGCGCTTTCTGATATCAAGCCTATCATAATGCTAGGCATCATGATGAGCGCGTCGATCTCCATCTCGCTAGCGCTCGCGTTTTTGCTATTTGGGTCTGCGACGGCTCTGATGCCAAAGCTCGCTCCGGTTAGGACGTTTGAGGATAAATTTAGCTTTACCAAGCACTGCGCCGCATTTGCGCTAAATCACGGCCGCGCCGTTTACGCGATTAGCATTGCGGTGCTTATTTTTGGGCTTTACGGCATCTCAAAGCTAAAAGTCGAAAACAGCTTTATAAGCTATTTTAAAGATACGACCGAAATCCACAAAGGCATGCTGGTGATCGATACGAAGCTAGGCGGTACGGTGCCGGTCGAGAGATTGATCAAATTTCACAAGCCTAATTTTGAGCAAAGCGCGG
>CAUQCZ010000042.1:0-8476 GCA_963516335.1 uncultured Campylobacter sp.
TTAAAATCTTAAGTATCTTTAAAATTTAGCTTTAAAAACTCTGTAAAATATACGCCGTCACAGGCATAATTTGGACGATCGTAAAACTCGTCCAAAAACTCGTCTTCGCTCTCTTGCGGCTCAAAACTCGTCATGCGCTCTATGATCTCGCGCAATTCGTCTTTCGTGATATCGGGCACGAGGCGAGGCTCCGGAAGCGCGATATCAAAGGCTAAATTTTCAGCCCCGTCAGCCTCCCACCACTCCCATAGGTCAAATTTACTCATATCTTTGCCCGTGATCGCGTGCAGCTCGTTTTCCAGCTCGCGGTATTTCTCGCCGCTCTCGTCGCCGTGTTCGTCGCAGTAGTCCGTATAGGCTAAAATTTTATCCAAAATCCCGTCGTATCTTTTTCTAGCCGTCTCGTAATCCGGCTCTATCTGCGCTCTCATTAAGTTCTCCTTATTAAATTTATCTGATTTTTAGTGCGGTCAGCGCGATTAAATTCGCCAAAACGGCGATAAGCCAAAATCTCACGATGATCTTATTTTCTACCCAGCCTTTTATCTCAAAATGATGATGTATCGGCGCCATGAGAAAAATTCTCTTTTTAAAAATCTTAAAGCTTCCGACCTGCAAAATCACGCTCAGGGTCTCCATCACGAACACGAAGCCGATGATGATGAGCAGGATTTCATTTTTCGTCATCACGCCCATGAGTCCGATATATGCGCCTACGCTCAGGCTTCCGCTGTCGCCCATGAAAACCTCGGCCGGATGGCAGTTAAACCACAAAAATCCCATCAGAGAGCCGATCAGGGCGGCGGCCACGACGACCGTCTCGCCCACGCCTGCGATCTTAGGCAAAAGTAAATACGAGCTAAACACTGCGTGCCCGCAGATGTAGGCGAACACGCCCAAAGTCAGCAGCGAAAACACCGCAGGCACCGTAGCTAGCCCGTCTAGGCCGTCGGTTAAATTTACCGCATTTGAGGCTGCGACGATGACGAGCGTCCAAAAGGCCACCGCAAAAACACCTAGATCAAGCACCGGAAATTTGTAAAACGGTAGGTAAAATTTGCTGCCCAGCTCGCCGTTAAAATACAGCATGGCCGAAACGGCCAGAGCGATTAAAATCTGCGCGGCAAGCTTGGCTCTGGGGCTTAGTCCGTCGTGGTTTTTGCCGCCTGAAATTTTGCGAAAATCGTCTTTAAACCCAAGCGCCGTAAAGCCCGCAAGACAGATAAGCGAGGCGAAGACGAAAACATTATCTAATCTCGCGCAGATCACGCTCGCCGCAAGCGCCGCTCCGATAAAAACCAGCCCGCCCATCGTCGGCGTTTTGGCCTTTTTTTGGTGCGTTTGCGGAGCTAGCTCATAGATGGGCTGGGCGGCATTTTTGGCCTTTGCCCACGCGATAAATTTAGGCAGCGCCCAAACGGTCAAGCAAAATGCGATAAAAAACGAAAAACCCGCGCGAACGGTGATGTACTGAAAGATATTAAAATTTAATAGTTCATAAATATAGTAAAACATAAAAGCCTTTATTTTAAAAAAGGCTAATTTTAGTATAATGCCGTTAAAAAATATCTAAATTTAAGGCAAAAATTTAAAAATGGCGCAAAAAACGATTTTGGTGATAACCGACGGCATCGGATATAACGAAAGTAGCGAATTTAACGCATTTGCGGCGGCAAAAAAGCCGACATACGACTGGCTGTTTAAAAACGTACCAAACGCGCTCATAAAAACCTCGGGCCTAGCAGTGGGCCTACCCGAGGGACAGATGGGAAACAGCGAGGTAGGGCACATGTGCATCGGCAGCGGGCGGGTTTTGTATCAAAATTTGGTAAAGATTTCGCTCGGTTTTGAAAACGGCTCACTGGCTAAAAGCCAAAAGCTTTTAAATTTGTTTAAAACCTGCAAGCGCGTCCACGTCGTCGGGCTTTACAGCGACGGCGGCGTGCACTCGCACATGAGCCACTTTGACGCGATGTGCTCTCTTGCGGTCGCAAACGGTTGCGAAGTATGCGCTCACGCGATAACCGACGGTCGCGACGTAGGCCCAAAAAGCGGGCTGGCGTTTATAAAATCTCTGCAAGAAAAGGCGCAAAGCGGAGGCTTTAGGCTGGCTAGCGTTAGCGGTAGATTTTACGCGATGGACCGCGACAAGCGCTGGGAGCGCGTAAAAACGGCTTACGACGCGATGGCGCGCGGAGAAAATGCGCAAACCATATCGCCACTAGAATACGTCATGCAAAGCTACGAGGCGGGCGTGACGGACGAGTTTATCGTGCCGGCTAGCTTTGGGGATTTTGGTGGCATCGGCGAGGATGACGGCGTGATATTTATAAACTTTAGAAACGACCGCGTGCGCGAGATCGCGGCGGCTTTGGGCGATGAAAATTTTAGCGAATTCGCGCGTCCGTTCGTCGTCAAAAATCTACTCACGATGACCGAATACGACGCAAATTTCGCCTTTCCCGTCCTATTTGAAAACGAAAAGCTGAAAAATACCCTTGCCGAGGTCGTCGCAAACGCGGGCCTAACGCAGCTACACACCGCCGAGACCGAGAAATACGCTCACGTGACGTTTTTCTTTAACGGCGGCGTCGAAGAACTCGCCCAAAACGAGACGCGCGTGCTCGTGCCAAGCCCCAAGGTCAAAACCTACGACGAAAAGCCCGAAATGAGCGCGCAGGCCGTATGCGAAGCGGTGCTAAAAGGCATGGATGACGGGCAGGATCTTATCGTGGTAAATTTCGCAAACGGCGATATGGTCGGACACACGGGCGAATTTGACGCGGCGGTGAAGGCGGTAGAAGCCGTGGATGCGGCGCTGGGACGCATCGTAACAAAAGCAAAAGAGAAAAACTACGCGCTAATCATCACGAGCGACCACGGCAACTGCGAGCAGATGAAGGACGCGCAGGGTAATTTGCTAACCAACCACACGACTTTTGACGTATTTTGCTTCGTGATGGGCGAGGGCGTAAAGGCGGTAAAAGCGGGCGGCCTAAACAATATCGCCGCGAGCGTTTTGGCGCTGATGGGTATCGAAAAACCGGCCGAGATGGACGAGGCGCTGTTTTAAAACTATATAAATTTTCAGTAAAAGGCTTTTTAGCTTTCGTCTGATAAAATGCGGGCCAAATTTAAAATTAAGGAGAAAAAATGAAATTTAGCGGAAAAAACGTGCTAATCACGGGAGCTAGCCGCGGTATCGGTGCGCAGATAGCCAAAACCCTGGCGCAAATGGGACTAAAAGTCTGGATAAACTACCGCTCAAAGCCCGAAATCGCCGATGCGCTGCAATCTGAAATCATAGCAAACGGCGGACAGGCCGCGGTGGTTAAATTTGACGCGACGGACGAGGACGAGTTTGTAAAAGCGATAAATTTGATCGCGGATGCCGACGGCGAGCTGTGCTACCTCGTAAATAACGCCGGTATCACAAACGACAAGCTCGCGCTTCGCATGAAGACGGAGGATTTTACCGGCGTGATAAACGCAAATTTAACCTCGGCCTTTATCGGATGCCGCGAGGCGCTAAAAGTAATGAGCAAAAAACGCTTCGGCGCCGTCGTAAACGTAGCCTCTATCGTAGGCGAGATGGGCAATGCGGGGCAAGCCAACTACGCTGCTAGCAAGGGCGGAATGATCGCGATGAACAAAAGTTTCGCCAAAGAGGGTGCGGCGAGAAATATCCGCTTTAACTGCGTAACTCCGGGCTTCATCGAGACGGATATGACGAGCGAGCTAAGCGATGAAATCAAAAAAACTTACAGCGATAATATACCGCTAAAGCGATTCGGAAGCGCTAGCGAAGTGGCCGAGGCCGTGGCGTTTTTGCTAAGCGATCACGCTAGCTACGTCACGGGTGAGACGTTAAAAATCAACGGCGGACTATATATGTAAGCGCGTAAATTTTGCGTTTTTGCGAAATTTTAAGCTAAAATATACTAAAATCACGAAATTTTTAATTTTTAGGAGAAGAAAATGGCAGTATTTGATGACGTAAGAGACGTAGTGGTTGAGCAACTAAGCGTGGCTCCGGATGCGGTAAAGCTTGAGTCTAAGATTATCGAAGATTTGGGCGCAGACTCGCTTGACGTAGTTGAGCTGGTTATGGCGCTTGAGGAGAAATTTGAAGTAGAGATACCTGATAGCGACGCCGAGAAACTAATCACTATAAACGACGTCGTAACCTACATCGAGAACCTAAATAAATAAGTTTTTGCAAGGAGTAGCCTTGAAAAGAGTCGTAGTAACCGGCATTGGGATGATTAACGCTTTGGGACTTGATAAAGATAGCTCGTTTAAGGCTATCTGCGAGGGTAAAACCGGCGTAAAAAAGATAACCTCTTTTGACGCGAGCGATTTTCCCGTTCAGATCGCTGCCGAGATTACGGACTTTGACCCGCTTACGGTACTGGATGCAAAGGAAGTCAAAAAGGTCGATAGATTTATCCAGCTTGGGCTAAAGGCAGCTAAAGAAGCCATGGCTGATGCGAATTTCGGCGAATTTGACGCTGAGAATTTCGGCGTTAGCTCCGCTGCGGGCATAGGCGGTTTGCCTAATATCGAAAAAAATTCCAACACCTTGCTCGAAAAAGGTTCAAGACGAATTTCTCCGTTTTTTAAACCTTCTGCTCTAGAAAATATGCTAGGAGGTATAGATTCGATAGAGCAAGGCAGAAAAGGGCCTAATATCTCTAGCGTAACGGCATGCGCGGCATCTACTCACGCCATAATCGAAGCGGCTAAGACTATAATGATCGGTGAGGCTCAAAAGATGCTAGTCGTAGGTTCCGAGTCTACGGTTTGCGGAGTAGGAATAGGCGGGTTTGCCGCTATGAAAGCGCTCTCTACTAGAAACGATGATCCTCAGCATGCCTCTCGTCCGTTCGATAAGGACAGGGACGGCTTTGTCATGGGAGAGGGGGCCGGCGCGCTCGTGCTCGAAGAATATGATAGCGCAAAGGCAAGAGGGGCTAAAATTTACGCCGAGATTGTAGGATTTGGCGAGAGCGGCGATGCGTATCACATTACTTCGCCTTCGCTTGAAGGGCCGTTATCTGCTATGAAAAAAGCCCTTAAAATGGCTGGAAATTTAAAAATCGACTATATAAATGCGCACGGCACATCGACTCCGACGAACGACAGAAATGAAACGGCCGCCCTTAAGGCTCTTTTCGGAGACAGCGTACCGCCGGTTAGCTCGACCAAGGGTCAAACCGGGCACTGTTTAGGCGCAGCCGGCGCGATAGAAGCGGTTGTCTCTATAATGGCTATGCAAGAAGGTCTCATGCCGCCTACCATAAACTACGAGACTAGAGATGAAGAATGCGACTTGGACTACGTGCCAAATATAGCTAGAAAAGCTGAGCTAAATGCCGTTATGAGTAACTCTTTCGGGTTTGGCGGCACAAACGGCTCTATAGTATTTAAGAAGATATAAATGGCAAGTTATCTAGACTTTGAGCAAAGTATCAAACAAATAGACGACGACATCGCAAATGCAAGAATTCGCGGCGATGAGCATGCGGTGGAAATTCTAAATAAAAATTTAGAAAAAGAAACCGCTAAAATTTATAAAAATCTTAACGAGTTTCAGCGCCTTGCTTTAGCAAGACACCCAGATCGCCCTTATGCTATTGATTACATCAAAGGTATGATGAAGGATTGCTATGAGCTACACGGGGATAGGGCATATCGCGACGATGCGGCGATAGTTTGTTTTATCGGCTATATAGGCTCTATAAAAGTCGTCGTAATAGGCGAGCAAAAGGGGCGAGGAACCAAAAATAAACTAAAAAGAAATTTCGGTATGCCTCATCCCGAGGGTTACCGCAAAGCTTTACGAATAGCTAAAATGGCTGAGAAATTCGGACTCCCGATACTGTTTTTGATAGATACTCCGGGCGCATATCCGGGCGTTGCAGCTGAAGAGCGCGGTCAAAGCGAGGCGATAGCTAGAAATTTATTTGAATTTGCAAATTTAAAAACGCCGATGATAGCCGTCGTTATAGGCGAAGGCGGAAGCGGCGGTGCTCTAGCCATAGGTGTTGCCGACAAACTTGCTATGATGAGAAACTCGGTTTTTTCGGTCATCTCTCCAGAGGGCTGTGCAGCGATACTTTGGAATGATCCTTTAAAGCAAGAACAGGCTACCAAAGCCCTAAAGATAACCGCCGATGATTTAAAAAATTTAAATTTGATAGACGATGTTATAGAAGAGCCGGTAAATGGCGCACATCGAGATAAAGAAGCCGCTGTTAAGGCTCTTGCGAGTTATTTTATAACCGAGCTTGAAAAGCTTGAAAAGCTAAAAGTAGATCAGCTTTTAAATGCTAGAATTAGTAAAATTTTAGCCGTCGGTGCGTTTGAAGAAGGAAAATAATTAACTACTCCAAGGAATTTTAGAATATGGGAGTATTGTTAAAATCCTAGCTTGTATAGCTCTTACTGAAGCTTTAAATTTGTATTATTTATTTATAGGGAGCTTGTCTTAATTCGAGATTTGGTAGGTGCCGCTAGCGGGTCATTGCGTCAATAGTATTGTCTTAGTTAGGCTATTTTCACTCCATAATAAAAAACGATATCAAAATAACTAAACGAGAAAACTAATTAACAAATTCGTATTATTCATACTTACATTCGCAACTGTGCTATTATTTGCTACTATAAATTTAATACCGCTACCAAAAAAGAGCTAATGAGTTTAAACAGCATCGAACTAATGAAGGTAGACGCCGTCATAGAGTATAGAAAAACGAATAAATTTAAAAGCACCAAAGATTTCAAGAATATAAACGGTACCTACTATAAGACCTAAGAGAGTCTAAAAAGGTATGTCGGTTAGCAAAGAAAATACTCCTATCGTAAAGCAAAAGGCGTCTAAAAAAATTAACGAGGCTAAGACAAAATAAATGATAAATCCTCTAAAGCCAAAAACCTACCTAAAAATTGAGCAAATCAAAGACTAGGCTGCTTTTGCGGTAAGCCAAACAACTCAAGATAACGCAAAGCAAAAACCAAAAAGCTAAAGTAGGGTAAAATCAACCAAAGAAAAACCAAAGAAGGCGCGCGATATATAATTCAATCCTAAATCCTCAAAAAACAAGAGCTAAAAAGACTCTACAAATAGGCCGAATTTAAAAATCCGCAAATAAAATACCTGATATACTCTAATCCTAGCGGCCCTAGCCAGCCATGACATCTTATCAAATCTCTTTACTGTAGCCTTACGTCTACTTAAAGCATTAAATTTATCTTTCAGTCGGCAAGGTTTAGATGCTCTTTTGGCTAGAACGCGAGCCTAGATACGTGGGTGCAGATGACGCTAAAGCCGCCGATTTAAATTTGCTTTAGGCAAGATTATCGCCACCATCGTCGCAAGAAAATTGGCTAAATTCGTTAAATACGTTTAACGGCCTTTTGGAGGGATTGGGGCATTGAATGTGCAAGCGCAAAGCCGCTGGCCTAGATGCTCTTTTAGCTAGATTGCAGAAAGAACCGGCGTAGATATGACGCGCTCTTATCTTTAAAATATTGTTTTTCTTTAACGATACCGTTTTAAACGCCTAGCTTCTTTGGCGTCTAAATGCTTTCGGTTAAAAGCTCTTTTACGTAAGGCTATTGCAAAGCTTACGCGCCGCCTAAAACGAGCCTAACGCGTACGGTTGCTAGCGCAAATAGCTACATATCAACTTTGTTCGCGTAAGCGTAAGAGCTGGGTATAAGAGCGTAGCATACGAGCAAAATAGCCCGCATTTATAGCAAAATCGTTTAGCCGCGATTTATTAACGATGTGTCGGGTTTGCGACTTTTAGGAATGCAGCAATATTTCCAGCTTTAGATTAGGCGGTTGCAGTATATTTGCCTCGCCGAGTATTTGCTAAATTTAGCTTGGGGCGCAATAAAATATCTGGATTATCGCGGTTAGAGCGCGAGGACTTGCGGGTTGCCGATTCGGTCGTTTGCTTATAGTAGATAAGGCATATCATCTTAAGTCTTGGTTGGGCAAGCTAAAAGTAGATACCGTTTATGCGGCTTAGCGATATAACGGATAAAACGGCGGCGGCTTGAAAAATTAAGCCCCGAGCTTAAAATTTCGCCTAAGGTCATAAAAGCAACTCCTAGCTTAAGACAAACCCCCGCCTAGTGAGCAAAAACTAAAGACGAATTTGACTAGCTAAGAAGTAGGCTAAAAAGCAAA
Organism: uncultured Campylobacter sp.; assembly: GCA_963516335.1. Lineage (GTDB taxonomy): Bacteria > Campylobacterota > Campylobacteria > Campylobacterales > Campylobacteraceae > Campylobacter_A. The sequence goes on from CAUQCZ010000042.1 coordinate 8,201, forward strand.
GGCCTGCGCGTGAATCCTAGGGTAAATTTTCTTGCTTCCAAAAAGCCCTTTGATCAAAATGCGCTAAAAAGCTAAGACGTAAAAGGGCGAGCCAAAAAGTAGTCCGCCAAGCGTAAAGGCGGACTAAAAACGAAACTACCGATAAACCTCGCCGTCGATGATTGCCATAGTTTTATTGTCCTTGCCTAGCGGCGGAGCGTAGAAAAAGCTGTGGCGAACGACCGTACCGTCGTCGTATTTTAGCGTTAGCTCGCCTTGATCGAGCGTGTATGAGCC
>CAUQCZ010000043.1:0-8420 GCA_963516335.1 uncultured Campylobacter sp.
TTTCGCACGAGCTTCATCTTTTCGTCGCTTAGCTTTATGTCGCGCCCCTGCACGTCTAGCAGCGCAAGCGTAAAGCGCAGGATATCGTCTCTGTACTCCTCGATGCTAACGAGCGGGTCGATGACGTTGCCTAGACTTTTACTCATCTTTCTGCCTTGCTCGTCTTTAACCAGAGCATGCAGGTAGATATCGTCAAACGGTAGCTTACCCAGCGCGTTTTCGCCCTGAAACATCATCCTAGCTACCCAGAAAAATAAAATATCAAAGCCGGTGATCAGCAGGTTGTTCGGGTAAAATTCGGCCAAATCGCCGTCAAACCATTTCTCGTTTTTTAGTTCCTCGCCGTTGCCCCAACCAAGCGTGCTAAACGGCCAAAGCCCAGAGCTAAACCAGGTATCAAGGACGTCCGGGTCTTGATGGAAATTTGCGCTTTTGCACTTTGGGCACTGCGTCGGTTCGCCTTCGTCCGCCCACTCGTGTCCGCACTCGTTGCAGTAAAATACCGGGATCTGATGCCCCCACCATAGCTGGCGCGAGATACACCAGTCGCGAAGCTCGCGCATCCAGGCGTTAAAGCTGTTTATCCAGTGAGCCGGGTAAAATTTAGCTAAGCCTTCGCCGACCTTTGCGATCGCGTCGTCTGCGATCTGTTTTTTGACGAACCACTGCTTTGAGATGTATGGCTCGACGACGTTTTTGCAGCGGTAGCAGTAGCCGACTTGATTTTCGTAGTCTTCGATCTTCTCGACGTTTCCGAGCTTTTCTAGCTCTGCGACGATGACGTCTCTAGCCTCAAGTCTTTCTAACCCCTTAAACTGCGCGCACTGCTCGTTTAGGATGCCTTTTTCGTCAAAAACGGTGATAAACTCTAGATCATGCCTTTTGCCGACCTCGTAGTCGTTAGTGTCGTGCGCCGGGGTGACTTTTACAAGACCCGTTCCAAACTCCATATCGACGTGCTCGTCGGCGATGATCTCTATCTCGCGACCGATTATCGGCAGGACGACTTTTTTGCCGATCAAATTTTTATAGCGCTCGTCGTTTGGGTTTACCATTACGGCGGTATCGCCGAAATATGTTTCAGGCCTAGTGGTAGCGACTACAACATATTCGCTTGGCTTATCTGCAAAATAGTACCTCAAATGATAAAGCTTGCCCTTGTTTTCCTTATGCTCGACCTCGATGTCGCTGAGCGCGCCGTCGTGCGTACACCAGTTTATCATATAGTTTTCGCGCACGATGAGCCCTTTTTCGTAGAGATTTACGAAGGCTTTTTTGACCGCTTTTCTTAGCCCTTCATCCATCGTAAATCTTTGGCGCGACCATGCCGGAGAGATGCCTAGTTTTCGCATCTGATGCACGATCATACCGCCGCTTTTTTCTTTCCATTCCCAGACTTTTTGGACGAAATTTTCACGTCCGAGCTCTTCTTTTTTAATGCCTTGGTTTAGCAACTGCTTTTCAACGACGTTTTGCGTGGCAATACCGGCGTGATCAAGGCCCGGCTGCCACAGAGTTTTGTAGCCGTCCATTCTTTTATAGCGCGTCATTATGTCTTGCAATGTGAAGGTTAGCGCGTGCCCGATGTGAAGCGAGCCCGTTACGTTTGGAGGCGGCATCATGATGCAAAATTTACGGCCGTCTTTGCGGATGTTTTTGTTCGCGTCTATCTCGAAATATCCACGTTCTTCCCAAATTTTATAAAATTTATCTTCTATCTCTTTTGCGTCGTAAAATTCCGCCATATTTTATCCTTAATAATCGTTTAAAAAATGTCGGATTTTACTACAAATTTGCTAATAAGATGTTTAAAACGGGTTATTTTTAAGATTAGACAAAGAAAGCGAAGCGGCTAAAAAACCGCTCCGCAAAGGATTATTTGACGATAAATTCGTGCTGAGACAGATCGTAGTCACTCATGCTTTCGTCGTACATGTTTTCCGTGATGACCGCAGGTAGCATGCACTTACCGCTCATAACGACGCGAAGAGGCGTATAAAGCGTATTTTTATCGTCTTTATAGTAAAGACTGTAAAAGCTCAAAACCCTATCGTCCTCGATATTTTGGTGCTCAAGCGTTAAAGAGCTTTTCGTATCCTCCGTTCTTGCGTTTGGTACGATATTTTCATTTATCACCTCAAAGCAAGGGCTAATCGTCTCGTTTATCACGCCGTTTCTAATAAATTTATTCGTTCTTAGCGTAAGTTTAGAGTAGATGACGTCGTTTACTTTAAGCGCATTAATATCTACTTCTTTTCCGTCTTTATCGACGAAAGTTCTGTAAATATCAAGCCCTCTTTTATCAAATTTATGATTTACGGCTAGCTTTTTATAGCCTGATGCGCTAACGCCTAGATACACGCTAGCGTTACCCTCCGGTACGATGGTGATTTCAGGCTTTTTAGGAGTGACGTTGATAGCGCCTCTGCCGCTAAAGTCTAGCTCGCGGCCGTCTGCTATGAGCTTAAATTTATTCTCGCTTGAGACGTCCTTGATATAGGCTCTTAGCGCTCTTAGCGTAAACGCGCGCTCCTGCGTGGAGTAAAGCTTGTCTACGTTTTTTATCAAAAAGTCGGCTAAAGAGTCGCTAAATTCGTTTTTCTCGAAGTGATTAGCGTGAAGAAGCAGGATAAAGGCTTTATTTCTCACGCTTGAGCCAAAATCCGAAGGATCGTCTGATTGCTCATTAAAGAAATTATTGCCGACCCCTTTTAGCACTTTCTTACTCTCTTCGTTTAGTCCTTCGTTTTTGAGTGTAGCGGCCATCAAGTAACCCTCTAACGCGCCGCCTTCGTATCTTTTTTGATCGTAAAGCGCGTTTAGTTTTGATCTATCTAGCTTGCCTTGCGTACTTAGGATGTATGCGGCGTATAGCGCTTGGAAATTATTTACCGGATCAAAATCCCTAAGCCAGCCAAGAGCCTTGCTTTTTACTCCGCTATCTAGCGCAAAGCCTGATTTTTCAAGCGTTAGTAACATATCGATAGCGTAGACGGAGGCGAAGTTGTTCGTATAGCTTAGCTGATTCCAGTAGCCGATGCTACCGTCTGTTTTTTGCATTTTGATTACGTCTTGCATGCCTGAAAGGACGAATCTTTTTCTGTCGGCTTCTCTTGCTTTAGCCTCTTTGGAGTCGCCGCCTCCAAGCACTAGGAAATTTAGCTCAAAAAGCTTACTAGAGCGCTGTTCGGCGCATCCGTAAGGGTAATTTACGAGTTTATCGCTATTTGCGCTTAGCACGCCTTTGATAGAGCTTGAAGCGTCTATCGTGATATCGTTTAACTCTTCGTCCAGTTTAAAGGTCTTTTTCTCGCTCGCGTAAAACGTCTTAGCATAAGTGCTTAGCGGATAGGCGTGTATGACGTCTAGTTTTTGCGAGTAGGAGTAGCCCTCTTTGCCGTCGTTTGCGGTGAAATTTATATACGCTTTGCCCGTAGCGTTAGCATCGACCGTGAAATTTAGCTTAGCGTTTTCCTCGGGTTTTAGCTCGATACTATCTACGCCTAGTTTCGCGTTTAGGTTGGTATCTAGGCTTAGGGCTACTTTTTTTGGCTCTTTGGTAGTGTTTATCACTCTTAGCGAGTAGTTTATCTTGTCGCCCTCGATAAGATACGCCGTTTGAGTAGGTTTTAGGATGATATCGTCTTTTACCTTTATGGCATTTACGCTAAAGCCGAGTTTGTCGCCGGCGACGCTAAGCGCGGCTAAATTTATCTCGGAGTTAAAGTCGCTAGGTACTTCTATCTCAAAATTCGCTACGCCGTCGGCACCGGCTTTTGCCGTTTGCATTTTGATATAGGTTTGTATATTTTTCTTATCTACCGGGCTGGCAAATTTAGCCATTCTCATCTCTAAAAGAGCCTTCGCCGCGTCGCCGCCGAAGCTTAGCACCTTGCCGTCTTTTTTAAATCCGCTTAAATTTGCGTAAAAGTCGTAATCAAGCACTCCGTCGTTTAAAATCATATCGAAAAACTCCAGCGGGCTTTTTAGCTTTTGGTTGGTGATTTGCAGTACGCCCTCATCGACGGCAAATATCGTAACCTCGGCGTTTGGCTCGGTTTTTACGCTAGCTTTAAATTTGGAGTTTGACCTTACGGTTTTTGGCGCTTCTATGAGCGTATTTGCTCTGCGGTAGGATTTGTCGGCCTTTACGTAGATTTTATCGTAGGTTCTAAAAGGCAGAGTATCGTTGTCTGCTACGCGCACGACCGAGGCCGTTACGTAAAGCCCCTCAAAGTCGAAATCAAGGTTAAATTTAGCGCTTGCGACGTTGTTTTGGACGTTTACGACTTTATATTTTTTAACGTCGCCCGATTCTAGCGTGACGATAGCGATACCGCTTTTTAGCACGGAGCTTACGTCTGCTATTAGCTCGTCGCCTTTTTTATAGATTTTTTTGTTTAGCTTGATTTTAGCTTTTGCTAGCTCTTTTGTCGGCTGTAGCGTCTCGCCGTAGTCCCAGCCGCTGACGTAAATATTTAAATTCGCCGAATGCCCGCTAAGTATGTCTGAAACCGTAACGACGTAATCGCCGCTTTGCTTAAAGTCGTAGACGAACTCGTTTCCGCTAAGAGTATCGCTAAATACCTTTTCGTAGCGACTGTGCCATCTTAGATAGCCGTCTTTATCGTAGTTGTAGTCCCAGATTTCTTTTTTTATCTCGATAGCTTTTTGCCTGTCTTTTAGCTCCTCGTCCTTAAACGGATCGATACTTACCAAATTTAGCGTCAGTTTAGAGTTTGAGTCGATGTAGGTATCGTTTGCTTTTACTCCCACCCTCGCGTCAAACGGATAAACGTTAAAGTTCTTGCTAGCGCTTACGTTTTTGCCGTCGTCGTTTATATTAAAGACTGCCGCTCCTTTTAAAACGCTTGCGATTTTGGATTTATTTTCCAGCTTAAATACGGTTTCGCCCTTGCCCTCATCGTCTAGTTCTACTTGCTTGACGCTTTGGTCTAGGCCGCTTGCGGCGTATTCGTCGTTGCTAAATTTATACTCTTTAAATTTATCGTTTTTGTAGTCTTGTTGATATAGATTTATCGTTACGTCGCCTTTTAGATTTGCCGCCGCGCCGCCAAAAAGATATGCGCTTTGCAATTTAACGTCCATAACATCGCCTAGAGCGTAAATTTCTTTTTCGAGGCTAACCTCGTTTTTGATGCGTTGCGGGGTAAAAGACTCTACGGAAAAGTCGTAGCTATCTATGAGCTTGTTAGCAAAGATTATCTCAAGCCTAAACGAGCCAGTTAGCCCCGAGTTTACCGGCTCGTCGAAATTTATGACGCCAAGCTCGGTCGTATTTACGCTTTTATCTAGGATCGTTTTATTTTGCGGATCTTTGATTTTTAGCTTAACGGGCATATTTGCTAGTCCCTTAAACAGCGCGTTTTTGATGATGATCTCGCCTTTTATATTTTCCTGCGGGCGGATGATGTCGCTGGCAAAATGTAAATAAGCGTCGTAAATTTCGCTTCTATCTTGAACGTCTAAATTCGACTCCTCGTTTAGGCGTTTGTTTTGCGATAGAGCGATGAAGCTTTGCTCCTTGCCAAGCGTTACGACCGCGCTTGCTACGTCTTTGCCGATGTCTTTTTTGTTAAATTTAAACACGCCCTCGTCGTTTGTGATACCGCTTGCGATGAGGCTATTTTTGGCAGAGTAAATTTTAACGTCCGCGTTTGCGACCACTTCGTTTTTACTTAGGCGGTTAGCAAATAAAAACACCTCGTCTTTTGAAATTTTCGCGCTTAGGCCGATGTCGGTTAGATAGACGGCTTTTTTGGCGCTTTTATCTTTATCGTAGTAGATCGTGACTAGATAAACTCCGTCGCCGCCCTCGGCAAAATCAAGCTTTATTTTGTATTTTTGCATCTCGTTTTGAGCGCCGCCTAGGTCGTAGTTTTTGCTTGCGACTTCTTCTACGTAGTCATCAAGCGGAGTTTGGGTAAAATTTAAAAAGTATCTTAAATTCGGCTCTTTTAGCTTTTCTACGACGACTTTAGCGGTATTTAAATTTACGCCTTTTACGCCGATTTCGCCGGCGCTAGATAAATAAGAGCCCTTATCGGTAAACTCCAAAAACGGCTTATAATCGCCGGTTTTGACGCTAAATTCCGCATCTTCTCGCAAAATTCTATCTTCATCGCCAAAGCCTTTTTTTAGTGTGACTTTGTACTCGGTTTGAGGCTTTAGTTCGTCGCTGGTTATATCGACGTAGCGGTAGTATTTCGTATCGCTGCTGTCGGTGTATTCCAGTTCGCCTACTTGTAGATTTTTTATACCGTCTATTTTTACGTATTTATTTAGGTTGTAAGTATCGAGCCAGTCGTTTAAAAATATCCTAATGCCTAGCTTGCCGTCCTCTAGACTAACGGCTTTGACGTCGTCTAAAAACATAGTTTCTGCCTTGACGTTATCGACGAATTTTTCTTGTTCTTCAGGCTCGTTAGTCGCCTCGTAGTCGTCGTTTAGGTTTGCGCCGGCCTTGCTTTTTAGATTTTTAGAGACGGCAAATACCAAATTTTCGCCTTTTTCAAGTAGCTTTATTTGAAAGCTTTTAGGAGTTTTGGCTACGATTTTGTATTTGATGTTTTGCTTGGCCAAATTTTGCTTATCGTAAATTTTAAAATTCGCCGTAAATTCTTCCTCGCTAACCTCGTCGTTAAATACCGCTAAAAAGGTATCTTTGGCGTACTCGGTTATGCCCGAGAGCTCAAAATCTCCGCCGTAAATTTTAACCTTGCTTTCGCCCTTTTTGCACGAGTAGCTTACGCCCTTTGCCAGCGGTTTTTTTGGATAAAACAAGATAGAGTCCGAGCCGTATTCAAAGGCGCCGCTGATTTCCGGCGAACACTCGATTATCTTTTTGTGCGTTACCTTGCCGATTAAAGACTCGTCTTTTTGCGAGTATTCTACGTCTAGGCTCACCGCGCCGCCTGCTAAAATTTTGCTTCCGCCCTCAAGCGTAAAGGCGCTTAAATTTGCCGCCAAAACGCAACTTAGGCTTAAGCCCATGAGTTTATAGTTCATTAAAATCTCCTTATTTCCATGTTTATTTCGCTTAGATTCGAGTTTTCATCCAGACATCCGAGCTTATGTTTGCCTTGCGTTAAATTTAACGTATTTTCGCTAGCGTTTTTTACTTTTTCCCACTCGTTTTCGTCTATCTTAAGATATATCTCATCGCCGATATAAGCGTAGCATTTTAGCATAACTTTAGTTAAATTCTCATCGCTTAGCAAAATTTGATTATTTGTCGGCATGGCAACGAGAGGTTTATAGCTTTTAAATTTATAATAACAAGGACTATCTTTGATGTCTGCTTGCGTTATAGCGCCGTTTTTGAGTAAAAACCCGACCTCTTCGCTCCTGATACTCTCGCAAACGTCTTTTGGCTCCACGCCTTCTATCAGCCAGTCGTCCTCTTCGTCTTTGCACTCTTTAAATTTAAACGCGTCAAGGCAGGTTTTTTTGCTCTCTATGCCGCTTGGCGCGCTCATAAAAGACAATTTTTGCTTTTGAGCTAGCAGCTTAAATACGTCAAAAACTGCGCGCGACGCGTCGCTAAATCCGCTTAAATTTTGCGTTTTTTTGCCGTTAAAGTTACCAAACCACACAGCAACCGTGTAGTCGCTATTTACGCCTATCGTATAGATATCGCGCGAGCCGTAGCTGGTGCCGGTTTTAAAGGCTATTTGCGGCGTATTTTCGGCGTATTGCCACGCGACGCCTAGATAACTGCGGGAGGCGGAGGAGAGCATTTTTGAGGTTAGATAGGCGCTTTGGGGGCTTATTAGCCGTCCGTAGCCGCTAAGCGTCTTGCCTGCGACTTCAAGCGGTTTTAGCTCGCCGCCGTTTGCGTAGATCGTGTAGAGATGGGCTAAATTTAGCAAGCTCATCTCTGCGCTTCCAAGCGCGATACTGTCTGCGTAAAATTCCTTTGAATAACTCACCAAATGCACGCGGGAAAGCAGCTCGTAGAGCGAATTTTCGCCAAGCTTATTGTTTAGGCTAACGGCCGGGATATTTAGGCTAAGCGCTAGCGCCTCGGTCGCCGAGATGATGCCGAAAAACCTGCTGTCGTAGTTTTTAGGCGCGTACTCTCCAAGGAAAATTTCTGTATCTATCATCTGGCTTTTTGGCGTGATGAAGCCCTCGTCGAGTCCTAGCGAAAATATAAACGGCTTTAGCGTGGAGCCCACGTTTCTACTCATCGTTACGCCGTCGTTTTGCCCCTGCGCAGCGCGCCAGTCGTGCGAGCCTACGTATGCCGCTACGCTCATATTTTTGTTGTCGATTATTATCCCCGCGGCGTTGTAGGCGTCTTTTGATTTTAGCGAGGTAGCCGTATTTTTTAGGGCGTTTTCGAGTAAAATTTGCAAATTTAGATCTAAATTTGAGTGCGTAACGCCGTTTTTTAG
>CAUQCZ010000044.1:0-8320 GCA_963516335.1 uncultured Campylobacter sp.
AAAAAGGCTTTAGCGTAGAATTTGCGCTAAATTTAGCCAAAAAAGACACTATCGTAATCCGCCATAAAGACAAAGATCTGTACGCTGCGGTCGACCTTGCGCTTGAGCGCGCATCAAAAGTACTTCGCCGCGAGCACGATAAAAACACAACCGTCAAAAATAAAGACGACGGCAAAGCTATTAGAGCTGCGATCGCCGACGAACATATAAATGACGGCGAGGTAGATGAGATAATCCCTATGGAACTTGAGCTATACAAGCCGCTAGAGATCGAGGAGGCTATGCAAAAGCTAAAAGATAGCGATGCGCAGTTTTACGTATTTAACGATATGGATGCCAAAATGCGCGTAATCTATAAACGCTCCGACGGCAAATTCGGGCTTTACTAATCAAACTTGGGCGGGATAAAATCTCGCCCCCTCCTTTTTTTTATCTCTAACTTTAAATATTTATCAAACCAAGTATTTGAAATAAAAACTACAGATGCTTAACTAAGCCCGCCATTAAATTTATAGACAAAAGCGGTAGCTATTCTTCCGCGTTCGTAGCGGCAAAAGACAAATAAAACTCAACAAATTTTATGAGCGTATCCTTGTTTACAATAAGAGTTATAAACACAACTTGTTACTTTTAAAATATCTAAATCCATTTTAGTGGTTTGGTCAAATTTACAAAAACTCGCTTTTAAAAACAGTTCTAAAAATATTTTTCCTAAATGAGATTTGATATAAATTTTCTTGCATTGCTATAAATATCCAGGCTCTACTTAGCTTTGTATAGCCCACCGTTAGCTCTTTAAAGAATATTTAAAACTACACAACCACAATACAAACCAAGAAAGCGCACTGCTTTTAAAAGTATGCTTTTTGCCGATTTTATTACGGTTACGACTACTTTTTGATTAGACGTTTTACTGATTCACTGCACCCATAGCTTTTTTTAGGCTGCTATGCGATTTTTGCGCTTTATCGCTAGCGACGAGGCACGCTATTTCCGAAATTTTATATACATTATGCGGTTTTATCTTTTACGAATTTATCTTTAAGTACCAACCATAAATTTAGCTTTTAATCATCCGACTCGCGGTTTCAAATAACCAAGCCACGCTCTCATTAAAGAGATTATTTTTGTACCTGACTCTAATTTGCTTGCTACCGGCGGCGAGCACTCTTTGAAATTTTGCGACACAGACGCTAAACGTTTTAACTTGCCGTCAAGTTTTGATATTTTAAGCTTATCTCACTTTGTTTGTAATTTTTGATGCAGTTGCAAGCAGTCTTTCGTCTATGATAAAACAAGCAAAACGGCATTTTTAAGCAAAAGCTCTAAGGCTTAAAATTTGGAGCTAAATTTATTTACCTTTTTATGCTTGTTAGCCGTTAAGTCCCCGTCGCTAAATTTTTATCTTGGCATACTTTTGCGTTATCTACAAAAGTTGCGGCTTAGTACTTCTTTTAAATAAGCTTAGCTTGCGCTAAAGCAACTTATGCTCGATGCGAGGGTGTCGTATAGAAGAATATACTAAAGAATTAAACGGCAAAGCATCAAAATTGCCTTCGCTTAGCCGCTTAAAATCAATGCAAATTTTATACGATTCCCAGCAGAGCCGAGCCTAGCATCGACGGATTTTTATTTTGTAAGGCTTGCTGTTTTTCTAACAAAGAATTGCTTTGCAAACTAGCTCGTAGCTCTTTTTCATATTTAGTCAAAAGCTCGTCTAGCACGGCTTCAAGCTCGTCTCTTAGACTTTTTTTCATATCGGTATTTAGCCCTAGAGCTTCCATCAGCTCCTCTTTTTTGGCTCTTAGTTTTTCTTGGATTTTTTGTTCGTTCATCTGCGATAAATATCCGGCCGCACCAAGCTCGGTAAGAGTCCTTTTAAAACCCTCTACATCTGGCTCTTTGGAGATTTTTACCTGCACGGTAGCTTTTTTAAGCTCCTTTTCAAAGTCGCCTTCGTTTGCCGCTTTTGCGCTCTTTTGCGCAAGCTCGGCCAAAATTTTTTGGATAAATTTCTGCTCTTCGATCGTCATTTTGCATCCTTTATACAAGATGCATTTTTACAAGCAAATTTTATTCCCTAGCTTTATCTGCGATAAATTTAGCAAATTTATCATCGTCGTTTGGGCAGGCTATGACGTCGTAAAAATCAAATTTTAGCTCGTCTGCGATATGCTTAAATTCCTTTGATAGCTCAAAAACGGTCTCGGAGTTGTCGATACAAAACGAGATCGGATAGATGAGCGCTTTTTTATCCTTTAGCTCGGCTAGGACCTGATTTAGAGAGGGTTCGAGCCATTTTACGGGGCCAAGTCTTGATTGGTACGCCAGCATCGTTTGCTTAAATTTAACCCCTCGCTTCTCCAAAATTTCGGTTAAAATTTGAACGTGCCGCTTGACGTGCTCCTCATAAACATCGCCCGCATCGATGATTTTTTGCGGCAAAGAGTGCGCCGAAAATATTAGCGTTATATCGTCCGTATTTAGATTACGCGCGCTTTTTTCGATGCGGTCTACGATGATCTCGTTATATCTATCGTCCTCAAAAAACGGCTCGACGATTTTTATTTTTGCTTGTAAATTTAGCTCGCGGCATGCCTTTTTAAAGTCGTTTAGGCTTGACGTCACGGTGGTGATAGAGTGATGCGGGTATAGCGGGAAAACGACGATCTCCGAGGCCTCCGTAAACTCAGCCAAAACGTCCTTTGTAAAAGGCGGCGTGTAGTTCATCGCAAATGCCGCCGTCTCGTCATCCTCTAAAAAATGCGAAATTTTACCGCAAAGCCTAGCCGTAAGCTTGCAGATAGGCGACTTGCCGCCGATTTGGCGGTAGTTATTTTGCGCGGTTTTTAAGCGCGATTTTGTTATGGCAAATGAGGCGATTTTACGCAAGAGCTGGCTTTTTATCCCCAAAATACAGGGGTCGTTAAACATATTTTTTAAAAAAACTTCAACCTCGCTAAGGTCGTTTGGCCCGCCCATATTTAGTAGCAAAATGAGCCTCATTCGCAAATCTCCTGAACCTTTAGCGTATCTTCAAGCGTGCTTAGATCGCTTTTTGCGCCGCAACAAGCCTGGTAAAACTCTGCAAACAATGCTTTAACCGGCGAAACGTCGCCGTAAACTTTCAAATTTTGCTGCCCCTCAAGAGTATATTTGTTTAACTTAAGACCCGACATATCGCCGAAATACACGCCTCCGCTCGCGGCGAATTCGATCGTAAATCGCTCGGCTTTAAAACGCTTTGAGTTGTGAATGCTGGCTAAGGTTTGATTTTTAAATTTAAGCTGAAAAAGCGCATCGGTTTCGCTTCTTTTATCTTCATTTTGGATAGAGATTTTGTTGCCAAACACCACTTCGCTACCCGTTACAAACCTTGCTAGATCGACGTTTTGTAAAATTTCCAGCTGTAAATTTACGCCTTTGTTAAATCCGCGCGAGATATTTAGCGAGAAAATTTCCCTTTCTTTAGCCAGCTCCTTTTTTATAGAGGCGATCACGGGATTAAACCTATCCGTAAAAGCTACGTAAGCACCGATATTTTGGGGCTTAAAGCAGTATTTTAATTCTCTTATCTCGCCTGATTTGCAAAGCCAAGGATCAAGCATGATAAATTTTATAAAATTTAGGCACTTTGGTATTAAATTTAGGTGCTTGTGCGTGTCGGTGACGATTATGGCGTCGATTTTAACGGAGCTTAAAAGATCGTTTATGTTGTTAAAAAACGGTATGCGCGTGCAAATTTCGTGATTTTGCACTCCGTCAAATATTCCAACCAGCTCGAAATTTTCCGAGCGACGCAGCTCATTGTAATAAATTTTGGCGTTGCCCGTAAAGCCTATGATCGCAACTTTTTTCTTCATATTAATCCCAAATTTTAATGTTTTTAAAATAATTATAGTAAAAAACGGTAATTAAACGGATAATGCGCCCTATTTTTAGATTTTTTCGGCTTTTTTACAACCGTTTTTATTGTTTAACCTCAAACAAGTTTTATCAAATTTATGCTAGAATCAGCCCTATTTTAAAACTTTAAATCAGGAAAAACGATGGATATTAGAGAGGCTTATTTAAATTTTTTCGCAAGCAAAGGTCATGAGATCATCCCGTCTGCGCCGCTAGTGCCAAACGACGCTACGCTGCTTTTTACAAACGCGGGCATGGTGCCGTTTAAGAGCATTTTTACCGGCGAAGTACCGCGCCCTACCCCGCCCATACGCACGAGCTGTCAGACCTGCATCCGCGCAGGCGGCAAGCACAACGACCTAGATAACGTCGGCTACACCGCGCGCCACCACACGTTTTTTGAGATGCTGGGAAATTTTAGCTTCGGCGAATACTTCAAAAAAGACGCGATCGCGTATGCGTGGGAATTTGTGACGCAGGTGCTAAAACTACCCAAAGACCGCCTCTACGTGACCGTTCACGAGAGCGACGACGAGGCGTTTGCGCTATGGGAGCAACACATCGCAAAGGAGCGCATTTATAGATTCGGCGATCACGATAACTTCTGGCAGATGGGCGATACGGGACCGTGCGGACCGTGCTCGGAGATCTTTTACGACCAAGGCGGCGAGCACTTTAACACGCCTGAGGACTACATGGGCGGCGACGGCGATAGATTTCTTGAAATTTGGAACCTGGTTTTCATGCAGTACGAGCGCAGCAGCGACGGCAAACTAACTCCGCTACCAAAACCGAGCATCGACACGGGCATGGGCCTTGAGCGCGTCACGGCGATAATGGAAGGCAAATTTAGCAACTACGACAGCTCGCTTTTTATGCCTCTTATCGAGGAAGTCGCAAAGCTTTGCGGCAAGCCTTACGCATACGAGAGCGGCGCTAGCTACCGCGTCATCAGCGATCACATCCGCTCGGTGACTTTCCTACTAGCTCAGGGCACTACATTTGATAAAGAGGGTCGCGGCTACGTGCTTCGCCGTATCCTTCGCCGCGCAATCAGACACGGATATCTGCTAGGCATAAAAGAGCCGTTTATGTACCGCCTCGTCGATAAAGTCTGCGAGCTAATGGGCGGCCACTACGCCTACCTAAATGAGAAAAAAGCGGCGGTAAAAGAGCAAATAAGGCTCGAAGAAGAGAGATTTTTAGCCACGATCGCAAGCGGACTCGAGCTTTTTGAGAGCGAGTTAGCGCGCACGAAAGATATTTTTAGCGGCGAGGCTGCGTTTAAGCTTTACGATACATTTGGATTTCCGCTGGATCTTACCGCCGATATGCTACGCGAAAAAGGACTCAAAGTCGACGAAGCAAAATTTGACGAGCTAATGAGCGAGCAAAAAGCGCGCGCTAAAGCTGCTTGGAAAGGTAGCGGCGACAAGAGCGCAAAGGGCGATTTTAAGGCGCTTTTAGAGAAATTCGGCGAAAATAAATTTAGCGGCTACGAGGAGCTTGAGCGCACGAGCAAGGTTTTAGCGCTGCTTGACGAGGACTTTAAGCAAACGCAAATTTTAAAAGCGGGCGAGCAAGGCTGGGCGATGTTTGACGTGACGCCTTTTTACGCCCAAAGCGGCGGCCAAGCGGGCGATAGCGGCGAGATAGTAGGCGCGGCCGACGTGCTAGATACGCAGAAGTTTTTCGGACTAAATTTATCAAACGTCGCGGTTAAAAAAGAGCTTAAAATCGGCGATACGGTGAAGCTAAAGGTAAGCGAGCAAAGAGCCGAAATCGCTCGCCATCACAGCGCCACGCACCTGCTCCACTCTGCGCTTAGAAGCGTGCTAGGAACGCATATCGCGCAGGCCGGATCTAGCGTCGAGGCAAACAGACTTAGATTTGACTTCTCGCATCCAAAGGCAGTGACGGCGGAAGAGCTAGCTAAAATCGAAAATTTCGTAAACGGAGCAATCGCCGAGAGTATCGCGGCAAAAACCGAGATAATGGACGTCGAGGACGCTAAAAAAAGCGGCGCGATCGCGCTATTTGGCGAAAAATACGCCGACAAAGTGCGCGTGCTAAGCTTCGGCGAGGTTAGCAAGGAGCTTTGTGGCGGTACGCATGTGAGCAATTTAAGCCAAATCGGCGCGTTTTTCATTACCAAAGAAAGCGGCGTGAGCGCGGGCGTGCGCAGGATCGAGGCCGTATGCTCTAAGGCCGCGCTAAATCTCGCAAAAGCCTGGCGCGGCGAGATAGAAGAGCTAAAAACCGAGCTAAAAAGCGCCGAGCCGATGAATGCTGTAAAAAAATTAAAAGCCGAGATAAAAAGCCTAAAAGATAAGAGCAAACAGGCCAAAGACGCGCACACGCTTGTGGCGGTGAACGTAAACGAGACCAAGCTTTGCGTCGCGGTGCTTGACGGCGGCGATATAAAAGCCGTGATAGACGAGTTTAAAAACGAGAACGAAAAGGCGGCGATCCTGCTCGTGCAAGTAAGCGAACAGGGCAAAATCGCTCTGGCAGCAGGCGTGAAAAATGCGGCTTTAAAAGCGGGCGAATGGGTTAAATTTACGGCGCAAATTTTAGGCGGAAACGGCGGCGGCAAGGACGATTTCGCAACCGCGGGCGGTAAAAACGTACTAGCGATCGATGATGCGGTTAGGCAGGCGTTAGAGTTTGCTAAAGTAAAGCTTGAAAAATAAGCTCGCGTCAGTCAAATTTAAGAAAACGGCTTAAATTTGACCGCGGTTTTGAGGCGTAAAATTTAAAACAAATTTGAGCTACCTTTAACTGGGCTAAATTAAAATAGTCGAAAGTCGGTAAATTTAATGGGCTAGTTTATAGCGTCAATTTTATTAAATTAAAATTTAAAAATAAGCTCAAAAATAGTCGTAAAATTTAACCCAAAATCCGGCTAAATTTGATCTCAAGGGGCTTAAAGCGAGTTTCAAAGCGGATAAATAAAAAACCGAATTTGTTTGGTTTCTAGGCTTAAATTTAAAGCAAAGATGTGCGAAGTTAATAACTTTTAAAGCGAGCTCAAAATTTTGTCCGCGCATTAAGTCGTTAAATTTCGGCGCCGACAAGGGTGAACTTAAACAAACAAATTTTAAAATCAAAGGGGGCAAATGCCTGAATTTAATATAGCTTTTGCAAGAATCGACAACGCCTTACCTTTCGTCCATATCCTTGCCGTTATCGTTTTTATCGGATTTCAGGCGAATTTTTTACTAATGGCTAAATTTTTTATGAAGAATTTAGGCAACGACGCGCAGAGCTACGAGACGATAATCTCGATGATGAAACGCCTAGGATACGCGGTTTACGGATCGATTTTAATCATAGGCGCGACAGGCCCGATGCTGGCTAAGGAAAGCGCGGCAAAAACCGCCGACCCTATGCTAGACACGGTTTTAACGACTAAGTGGGCTCTTTACGGCTTTTTGCTTCTAAATATAATTTATGTTACTTACCGTCTAAACAAGGCCGTAAAAGCATTTAAAAATAGCGAATACGTCGAGCTTCACGAGAATCTCATCGTTACGATTTATTATTTCATCCCACTAAACGTCGCGTTCGCGCTACTAGCGACGTATCTTGGCATAGCATATAGGGAGTTTTGATGATTTTTTTGGCCTCAAGTTCGCAAACGAGAGCGGAAATTTTAAGGAAAAGCGGAATAAATTTCGAGCAAATTTTCTTTAACTACGACGAGGGCGGCGTAGATAAAAATTTACCGCCGCACATCTACGTCCAAAAGGTAGTCGCGGCAAAAAAAGAGCAGTTTTTAAAGGCAAATAGCGGCGCAAAAAACGTCATTTTCGCCGATAGCGTCGTCGTATGTGGCGGTAAAATTTTAGGCAAAGCAAAAGACGAAAAAGAAGCTTTTAAAATGCTAAAAATGCAAAGCGGTAACACCGCTAGGATCGTAACCGCGATGATATTTTTAGGCGAGAAATTCGAGCTTTTTAACGTAAGCTTTGCCGAGTATAAATTTGCCAAATTTGACGAAGCCGACTTGCAAAACTACCTATCGGGCGATCTTTGGCAGGGCAAGGCAGGAGCCATGACGATAGAAAATTTCAACAAAAAATATATCCTAAGCCAAAACGGCGAAACTAGCACCGCAATGGGGCTAAACGTGAAAATTTTAAAGGCGTTTTTATGAGAATTCTAGCTTCTATTTTGTTTATTGTCTTCGTTTCGCTGAGCGCGGCGTTTGCGTATCTTTACTCGCAAGTTACCTTTGATGCGTCAAATATCATCGATTTTAAGCCAAAGCTCACGACTCAAATTTACGATAGAAACGGCGAGCTCATCGCAAATATCTTTGACGAAAACAGGATCTACGTCAAGTACGAGGACATCCCACCGCGCGTCATCGAGGCACTGGTAGCTATCGAGGATACGAGCTTTTTCGAGC